>DASSAF010000085.1:0-3000 GCA_035685565.1 Nitrosopumilaceae archaeon
CCTACAGTTGGAGGATTGGAAGGATATTTCAAAAATGGAATGAAAAATAATGTAAACCACATTATTCCTGAAAGAACTAGGGCCTTTGTGATGTTGTGTTTACTTGGAAGTTTATTTCTTGAATATGCGAACACGATGCCAAATAATGCCCCTGTAGAAAGTCCTAAAATCCCGCCTGATAGGATAGAGCTTTCTTTTTGCCAAGTCCTGTACTTTCCAAATTCTTCCCAAAACTGTGATGTGTTCTGTATTTCACCAGAAGCAAATCTGTTTTGATTTTCTATTGAAATTGCCCTATCAAGATATGGTTCTACTACAATTAGATTAACAAAACCATGAATTATGCCTGCAGAAAAGCCTGAGACTAGAACAATAGCAAGAAAAAGTGAGGTTTTCATTAAAAATCACTAGTGACATGGAAAACCTGATGCGTGTCTCATGTCATGTGAGAACTCGTGAAGATACATATCGCCGTACGCATTTTGGCCTTCAACCAAACTGAATAGTTGACCTTGATCAAATCCCATGCCAAAAAAGCCCACGCCAAACAATACCAAAAGAATTCCCATTGCTAATTTTGGAACTCCATGACTTGATTTTGTTAGTTGTTGCAAAATGTTTGTCATTTTCTATTTTAGAAATTGAATTGTATTTAAGCGATTGGATGGTTTATCCAACTCTTACAGTCCTAAAATTAATTTAAATATAATTAGCGATCTAAACAAGACTGAAAACAAATGCATCAAGTACTAAGATTACTCTCCAAAGTGGCAGAAAGATATGCTCCTAGTAGATTGCTGAGTTTTGATTCAGTTCATGTGCTCAAAACAATGCAATTAATGGAAAATACGAAAAGAATAAGCCGATCACTATTGATACGCGAACTTGGCCTTGGAGAGGGTTCAGTGAAGACGCTTGTAAAACATATGAAAATGTCAGGCTTGATAGAAAATTCTAATGCTGGAATGTGGCCCACAAATAAAGGGAAGGCAGTGTATGAAAAACTTCACTGTGCAATTCCAAATGAGATGAATATATTCAAATGCTCTGTTGCATTGGGAAAATTCAATTATGCTGTATTGGTAAAGGATGTTGCCTATAACATTGGAAGCGGCATTGAACAAAGAGATGCAGCTATCAAGTTGGGTGCAGTAGGTGCAACCACGCTGATATTTAAAAATGGCACACTTCTAATGCCAGATACACGAGAAGATTTGTTAAGAAATAACCCAAAAATACATTCATTGATCATAAAGAAATTAATGCCTAAGGATAACGATGTGATAATAATAGGAAGTTCTGAAAACAAGAGAACTGCTGAACTGGCTGCTAAAAGTGCGGCACTCCATACTATTGCAAATCATGAAAAGCACTAGAGCATACTGGAGTTATTCAAACTATCTGCTTTGATCGTTTGGAGTCAGGATAATCGTGGGCTCAGGTTTTTTTATGCTTACTTCTGCCTTACTTATTCTGCTTTTGTAAATTTTGAATTTTTTTCCGTTGTCTGATAGTCTCCATTTATCAACTTTAACAAGGGCTATGTCTTCAAGGTCTGAAATCTTTTTGTAAACTGAACTGAGAGGAATTCGATGTGTTTCAGATAACTCCATTGCCGTTTTTCCTTGTTTGATTATGGAAAACAAAATCACTCTTGATTGTGCATCAGCTAGAGCTTCAATGACTTTTTGATTTACGTCATATTTTTTTAACTGTGAAAGTGAATGTCTTCTCAATATTTTTTCATTTAGGATAGCCTAACTATTTAAATGACGTGTAAATCATTCTAAAATCTTAGAATGAGTTTCTCGTTTAAATAAAGTTAGCTTGTCCTAATTGGTGATAAAGTGATGATTAGTGATTGATTATTGGCAACTCATATTGTTAGGTTCTATAGCAGGATTCACAATTTTTCTAGGTCTACCAATAGCTACTCTTCAGAATCTTAGTGTTACAAAGAAAGGATTTCTTAATGCATTTGCGCTGGGAATTTTAGTATTCCTTATCGTTGATGTTTTTAGTCATGCGTGGGAATCAGCTGGAAGTTCTGCAACTGCAGCCTTTCAAGGAAAATCTACATGGACTGATGCGACTCTGAATCTTTTTGCAATGTTTGGCGGCATTGCAATAGGTCTTTTAGGATTAGTGTTATATGAAACAAAAATGCTGAAAAAATCTTTTCCGCAAATTCTTTCTTTAGAAAATCTAAAAGTAGGTGACGATCATCTACATCAACTATTCCATGAAGCAAATGCATACAAGCTTGCCATGATGATTGCAATAGGAATAGGCGCGCATAACTTTAGCGAAGGATTGGCCATAGGGCAGTCATATATTGCAGGAGAGATAGGTTTGGCAATACTTTTGATAATTGGATTTGGTGCTCATAATACAACTGAAGGTTTTGGAATAGCCGGACCTTTGACTGGTCTTGTTAACAAACCAAAAATACGTTTTATAATTTTGGCAGGTTTGATTGGAGGAGGACCTACATTTATTGGTACGATATTGGGAAGTTTGTGGGATTCTCCATTTGCATACATTTTATTCTTATCAATCGCCGGAGGTGCATTGATCTATGTATCAATGTTAATGTACAATTCGGGCAGAAAACAGACTACAAATGCTATCATGATGACTGGCATATTTTTTGGACTATGTGCTGGTTTTCTAACTGATTTGATAATTACACTTAGCGGTGCATAAAACACTCAAGTAGTTATTTTTGCAAGAAGGTTTTCCTTTTTAGCTTTTTTGATTTCTCTGGCTATTCTTCTTCCCATGCTCATTGGTTCGTCGTAAAGAAATGTCGAATAAGGTGATCCGTCTACATATAGGTTGGTGCCTGCAACTATTCGTGCAGAGAACTCAAACGTGGTAAATTTTCCGTTATCATCATAAACTCCTTCTAAACAAAATGGACCGTTCATTCCAGGTGCAACCAGCCTTTTTGCAGCATCCACAAAACGCTCTCCCATAGAATAGACTTCATCAAGAAGT
>DASSAF010000086.1:0-2139 GCA_035685565.1 Nitrosopumilaceae archaeon
ATTTTCAAGACCAGTTAGTGCTTTGTATTGTGCAAAATGTGCCTCATGGTGAGGATATGCAAGTTCATTGGCACCTCCATGTATATCATAATGAGTGCCAAAATTTTCAAAGGCAACCGTAGTGTCTTGGATGTGCCACCATGGGACTCCATCTCCAAAATCACCTTCCCATGAGAATCCAAAATCTTCTGAGCAATTCCAAAGTAGTATATCCTCTTGGTTTTTTTTATTTGGTCCAATATCCATTCTGTGCATGTTTAGTTGTTGCCGCGATTGTTTGGAAATCACTCCATAATCGGTTACAGTTTTTGTGTCAAAATAGATATTTCCGTTTGCAGAATACGCGTTCTTATTGTTCATAAAAAATGAAATATGTTTGGTTATGTTTTCCACATAATCTGAAACATGTGCAAGTCTCGTTATGGTAACTATGTTTAACAACTTCAAGTCTTTAACAAATTGGTCAGAATAAAATCGTGTTAAAGTCCTATAATCAGCAGATTGTGCTATGGCTTTGTTAAAGACACTTTGATTAATGTCAGTCATGTTTACAAGAACGTCTGTCTTGAATCCTCTAGATTGCAGATATCTGCAAAGTAAATCATATGTAAGAAAGATTCTTGCATGCCCTAGATGAGTATAATCATACAGAGTAGGACCACAAATGAATATTTTTACATCCGGTTTCTCAAATGGCTCAAAATCTTCTTTCTTTAAAGAAAAGGAATTGAATAACTTGAGCATTTTTTGACCTATCGTCCACCTTGTGTAAGAATTGGAGTCAAGGTGACCGTGGAACGGATTTTTGTTATTCTTCTAATCTTGTGGGTTATGATATTTTCCAAAGTTGCAGCTGAATCACCTTGTAGTTTGACAAATATGTCGTAAACTCCGTATGTGCCCCTTACTTCTTTTACTTCTGGAATTTTCATCAACTCATTTATGATATCTACTTCTGAACCAAGATCGCAGTTTAGAAGTATGTATAATGTTTCCACGAAAAAGAGTTCATTTTAACCAAATAAAAGCATTATAAAACTGTCCTTTTAACAGATTCAATTCTGTCTGAAAATGTCTAAATTAATTCATACTTTCGAAAAAACATGATATAATCTCGCTTTAGTTCAATATTTAGCCCATTTGTAATAGTTTGCCCCTTACCCTACTTTATAGCCCATGCATCAAAAGTAATGCATGGTAAATAGACAAGAGTCGGTACATATTGGAAATCATATAATAGCTATTTATCAAAATCAGGAAATGGCATTTGATGATGCATTCAAGTTTCTCAAAAATGGTTTAGACAATAACGAAATGATTATGATAATTACAGATCGTTTGTCAAAGGAAGACATTCGTAAGAGGATGAAAAACGAATGGAATATTCCAGTGAAGAATTTGGAAGCTACAGATGCCATCCAAATAAAAACCACAGAGGAATGGTATTATTTTCATGGTTTTCCTGATCCTGCCAAGATCAAATCATTTTGGATGGCCATGTCAGAAATTGCCAGGGTAAGGGGTAAAACAGGTTTTAGAGTATTTGCCGATACGCATGACTTTTTTAAAAAAGGATATGGCAACGACCTTGTAAATTATGAGTCAACTTTGGATCCCAAATTCAATTTTCTTTTTACTGCAATTTGTGCGTATGATTCTAAGGACATACAGAGTTTAACACCATCACAGTGTGATATTTTATTTTCACACCATGAAACTATTTGGAAATAGAATACAGATTTTTTAACGATTAATATTATTTGGGTTAACTAAATAAAAACATGATAAAGTTAACTCTTTAATGGATTTGATTTTGTTTGAAAGCTGTAGAGTTTTTATTTTCTAGAAGGGGGTTGCCCATCCTCTTTGTACGAGAATAGTTGCATCGTTTGGTTTTATACATGCAGGTGAACCGTCTTCTGCCCTGATAACTAATTGGAGATCCTTTGCACATGTTACATCCTTTGCTGCAATTCCTGATTTGAATTGTTTTAATGGGGAAAGTGGCGTATTGGGTGTTTGTACAGTTTCATTTGATATTGTAAACAAAAATGATTTTGAAATGCTGGTGGCGTTATTATCAAATGACAAATTAGGACCTGTTTGGTTACCCATTATATACGAAAATGCTACAGTTGC
>DASSAF010000087.1:0-2146 GCA_035685565.1 Nitrosopumilaceae archaeon
GGAGTTATAGTTTCAATTCCATCTTCCTCCTCACAGATCATAGCAGCTCCATCTCATAATCCTGGACTCCACTAGATCAAAATTATTTATTTAAAATTAATATATGATTCAAGTTTTGTTTGATCAAAAACCATTACTGAAAGATCTGAAAACTGTTTTCCCTCCAAATCCTTCACAACCCCTACAAACGAGGTTTCTTTCTCTAAAGTTAAAAATTCAAAAACATGAACTTTTATTTTTAAGGTATTAAATCCGTGATCTTTCAAATAAAAAGCAATCTCAGACTGCATAAAATGTTTAGAAGGATCTTTTGGCCAGGGTCTTGGTACTAGCACCACACTATATCCATCTAATAATGCCTTTTGCAGTTCGATCTTTTTTTCCTCAATACTTGTAGTTATGTGCATAGTGATCACTTTGCTCTTATCAAGAGGCACTCTAGCTTTTGATGCTGCAACTTGAATAGAACTAATGCCAGGAATTATTTGCACATCTCCAAAAATCTCAATTAACCTGTCTACAACTTCGGATTCTGAAAAATTCACATCTCCTGTGAATGGAACAACTAGTGTCTTATCGCCCAATGTTTTTGCAATTTTCTGATAGGTTTCCTCCTGATCTTGCATGGTTATCTCATGCACTTGTTTATTGACCAAAAGTCTCTCAATTGTTTTAAGGGTGTATTTGTATCCAACCACAATATCAGAATACAGTATTATTTCTTTTACAACATCAGTAATGTATCTAGGAGATCCAGGACCTACTCCTACGGCATAAACTTCTCCCATGAGTTTGTTTTTCAACGTCGTAATATAATCTACAAAATTTTACAATTGGCTTTTATTATAGAAGTTGGCGAATTCAGTTATTGCGTTTTAGCATACTTGTATCAAGCATTTGTTTTCTTTTTTTTGTAAGCTTGGTACCTCAAATATTTGCAAGCGCCAATTCTACAGAGGAAACAGGAAATTATGCTAACCAACTATTAGGATTTTCTTTTCATCCGCCAGATAATTGGACAGTACAAGAATTAAAAAAGACACAACCAAACGCACCCGATGTTGCTGTAGTTGGTACAAAGATAGAAGGATTTGCGCCAGCCATCTCTATTTCTATTGAGAATTCAAACGGAACTTCACTTGAAGAGCATGTAAAAGATCGGAAAGTACGACTTAAACCTGCTGTTGATGCCGGTAGATTGATTTTCTTATCTGATGAAACCAAAAAAATCAACGGCTATGATGCAGAAATTTCAGAATCAAAAGGCGAATTCATATCTCAAAATCAAGGATTCATAATAAAATTTAGGGTAGCTATCATATCTGCAAACGACAAATTCTATGCGATTACTTATGCAAATCAGGAAAAATATTTTGATGATGATTTGCAAAGCTTTGATGACGTCTTAAACTCCTTTCAAATAGTTTCAAATAAATCAATTGAGTCATCAATTAACCTTACATTTGAAATTGGTATAGGTATAGCAATTGCAATAGGCATAGGTGCAGCTATAGGCATTTTAATCAAAAGAAAAAATTTAAAAAAATCATAAACTCTTCATGAATGATTCCATGATTATTTCTATGAGCTATTTCAAAAATGATTAGATTTCGAATTTAAAATTTTCAATCATTCCCAACATGAAGAACAATTTTCTCTTATAACATAAACAGATTTCTTTGAAGTCATGTTATCATTCAAATTCCATCTTAAGTTTATCATATTCTTCCTTCGTAATTTCACCTTTTGCAAGACGTCTTTTCAAAATTATTAAAGGATCGTCACCATCTTTTTTCTCATTATCAGATGAATCAACATGGTACTGCTGAGACACCCTTATGTGTTCATTAATTACTCCCAAAATTTTTGCAGCTTTCTTTTTTGGTATGGCAGGTATGTAGCCGTGGGTATCATCCTCAAATTGTCCTGATTCTATAATTATTTCTGATGTGAATATACCTTTGATCAGTTTAACGTTGTTGATTTGACTATAAGGAATAGAATCAATGTCCGCTCTTAATCCCAATGCATTTGGATTTCTGATTAAGATTCTTTTATCAGTGGCAAAAATAGTATTTGGAGTAATTAACTTACCGCCGGGCATTATTTTACTTTGTCTTGCTACCACCTTTATTATCTCTGAAGG
>DASSAF010000088.1:0-3972 GCA_035685565.1 Nitrosopumilaceae archaeon
TCTTGTGGCTTCATGGGATTTGTCTTGTTCTAAAGAATTTAACCACTTGGATTGAAAACTCTGATACTTGATTCAATAAATAAAAATAATTGATCTTAGGCATGACTACTGAATTACAGGGAAGAGACGATAACCAACTAAACGCAGATGAATTTAGAGGAACAAAAGTAATTGATAGAGAAGGAATTGAATATGGAAAGGTAAAGCATGTGCAAATTGACTGTGATACATTACAGGTTACTGGAATTACAGTCCATGAGGGATTCCACAAGGATTACTTTTTACCACGTGGCCATATTGACAGATTCACAAATGAATCTGTTTTACTTGGAACTGCGCCATTGCGGAAGGATAGCTCTGTAGTTGATATTGATGGTCATAAAATAGGTAAGATAAAAAAAATAAATAAAAACCAAAATAGCAACGAAATTGAATCAATCGAGGTATCCGAAGGGTTGACTGGCTCAAGAATTTTTTCAAAATCTGAAATATGGGGAATCGGAGAAAAAGTCATTCTTAAACTAGCAAAAGACGACTACAAGAAATCTCATTAATTATTTTTGCTTTAAAAACCTGTTTTATATTATTCATGTAGTAAATATTGGCTAGATTTGTGTAGTACCAATTTATAATCCAAAAATTATTTGTTTATTGTTGTATGCCGTAGAAACAAGATCACTTTCAAAGATTTATGGAAATGGACTCAAGGCAGTTGATGAGATCTCAATCAAAATAGAGGAAGGAGAGATTTTTGGATTTCTAGGACCAAATGGTGCTGGAAAGAGCACTACCATTATGATTCTTACCACATTGCTAAAACCAACATCTGGAATGGCTCATGTTGCAGGCTTTGATGTAGTAACACAGGCAAAAAAAGTACGACAAAACATTGGCTATGTGCAACAAGATTCTACAGTAGATGAATATCTGACAGGAAGGGAAAATCTTCAACTTCAAGCACGATTAAATCACATCCCAAAAAACTTGGTCAATGAGAGAATTGATGAGATCCTAAACCTTGTTGAACTATCAGATAGACAACATGATACTGTGGTAACATATTCGGGAGGCATGAGAAAAAGACTTGACATTGTAGGAGGATTGTTACATAGACCGAAAATTCTTTTCTTGGATGAGCCCACTTTGGGATTGGACATACAAACAAGATACAAGATTTGGGATTACATAAGAAAAATTCACAAAGAGTTTGGCATGTCCATTTTTCTTACTACTCATTACATGGAGGAAGCTGACAAACTCTGTGACAATATTTCGATAATTGATCATGGGAAAATTAAGGTGACAGACTCTCCAAAATCACTCAAAAACGCACTTGGAAATGAAGTTGTGGTCTTTGAAGTTGACTCTGATCTTAAACTTGGGGATTTACTTTCTGAATTAAAAAAAATGCCGCTTGTAAAAGATATTACTGCTGATGGATATGAGGTTACAATTTTTTCTCCAAGCGGTAATCAAGTGACCCCAAAAATATTTGAAATTGCTGGAAAACTTGGAATAAAAATAGAATCCATCACACTTACCAAACCTACCCTTGATGACGTGTTTTTATCATATACTGGAAAAGAACTCAGAGAAGAAAGTAACGGATTCAACAGAAAAAAAGAACGAGAAAAAATGAGGAGACTAAGAGCTTGATTTTTTCAGACACTTATACCATTTTTTGGAGGGAGATGAAGCGATACCGCAAGTCTAGAAGTGGCATATTGATAAGATTGATCCAACCAGCTATCTGGATAATAGTAATTGGAAATACTTTTGCAGGAACTAGACCACTGATACAATCTGTGGGATTCAACGGCTCCTACATAGAATTCATGGCGCCTGGTGTGATAATGCTTACAGCAATTTTTACCAGCATTTTTGGAGGAGTTAACACATTATGGGACAGAAGATATGGTTTTATGAATAAAGCATTGACATCTCCAATTTCGAGATCATCAATCGCTGTTGGAAAGATGCTTGCAATATCTTTGATTTCAGCTTTACAATCAAGCCTTATTTTAGGAATTGCACTTGCGCTTGGTGTTGGAATTGCAAACTATCTGATGATCATTCCAATAATGTTAATTGTGATTGCATTTTCGCTTGGATTCTCTGGAATTTCTGTTATTGTAGCAGCTACTGCAAAATCACAAGAAACCTTTTGGGGTGTGATTAATTTTCTTGGAATGCCGTTGTTTATGCTAAGTCCAGCACTCTTTCCCCTAGAACTTTTGCCACACTGGCTTGCCTTTATAGCAAAGCTAAACCCAGTGACTTACTCTGTTCTTATAATTAGGGAAATGATGACAGGAAAGGCCCAGATCTTTTCTATTGCAGTTGATGTTACTGTAATTTGCGGATTTGTAGCAATAATGATTGCCTTGGCAAGCTATGCCTTCACAAGAGAAGTCAACAAACCCTTCTAATTGACCTTAATTGACAAAAACTACAACAATTCCTAACTTTCGAGAACTTTTTGGTATTTTGCAATTTATGGCAGTTGAAAACGTTCCCACTCCTACTAATAGGGATTATAGCTCTAGTACTTTCTAGTACATTCATTCCATATTCTAGTGCAACCACATCTCCTCAATATGTCACTCAATGGGGCTCATATGGACTTGGAAAACTAGGCCAGTTTGCCTTTCCACAGGGTATATCAATTGACTCTGCTGGCAATGTCTATGTTACAGACTTGGGTAACAGACGAGTTGAAAAGTTTGATTTTAATGGAAACTTTTTGGATACATGGGGAACTAAAGGCAATGGAAATGGACAATTTGAGACCCCTGCTGGAATTGCAGTTCACGGAAATTCTGTCTATGTTGTTGATAATGCACAAAACACAATTCAAAAATTTGATACAGCAGGAAAATTTGTAACTCAATGGGGAAGTAAAGGTAGTGGCGATGGACAATTTTTATTGCCGCAGGGAATTGCCACAGACCCAAGTGGAGATGTTTATGTTGCTGATACTGGAAATAGCAGAATAGCAAAATTTTCACCTGATGGTAAGTTCATCACATCAATTGGACAGAGCGGTCTTAACGATGGTCAATTTCTATCCCCACGTGGAGTATCTGCAGATTCGCAGGGAAGTATCTATGTGGCAGATTCTGGAAATAACAGAATTGAAAAATTCACACAAGATGGTGTTTTCTTGAAAACTTTTTCCGCATCTTCTGGTTCAAACTTTAAGACACCGCTTGGATTAAGCGTTGATTCATCTGGAAATATCTATGTAACCGATACTGGTAATAATCAAATTGTTAAAATTAACAAGGATGGAAATTTGCTCACCGCATGGGGAAGTCAGGGAACTGGACCTAATTTCTTTGACAATCCAAGAGATGTTACCATTGATTCTGCTGGAAATGTCTATGTGGTAGACGGTAGTAACAATAGAATACAAAAATTTGGTTCTTTATCTTCCCCAATGTCACAAACCTCAACTTCAGTTGATAACCAAACACAACAAACACAGACACAAGATACTAACCAAGTACAACAAAACACTACTCCAAAAATAAGTAATCCTAATGATAAAACTCCACCTACAATAACCGCGTCAGCAGACATGACAGTTCAAGCATCTGGAATGCTAACCTCAGTTTCAATTGGTCAAGCAACGGCAACAGATGATACATCTGTTACTTCAATTACCAACGATGCACCATTAAAATTTCCACTTGGTACCACTATGGTAACTTGGACTGCTACTGACTCTGGAGGAAACATAGCAAAAGCAGTACAAAAGATTACAGTAATTGATACAACCGCGCCCACATTAACAGCACCACCAAGTGTAACTGTAGAAGCAAAAAGCCCTGATCATAATTCTGTTGATCTTGGATTGCCATCAGCATATGATGGAGTTGGGGTGTTATCCATGACAAACGATGCACCTACATACTTTCCACTGGGACAGACAATTGTAACTTGGACTGCAAAGGATGCTTCAGGAAATGA
>DASSAF010000089.1:0-2180 GCA_035685565.1 Nitrosopumilaceae archaeon
CCTGTTTGTTTTTTCAACAACTGACTGAATAAAATCGGCAAAAGACTCTGCCTCTAATTTATCTTTTAAAAGAATACTATGTGCTGATTTGTCCTTTAATGATACAATAATCTCATTATCTATAATCTCCAAAATACCTGAAACAAAAGTTTCTTTGTTGTCTTTTACATAAATGAGACTTGATAGTTTCTGAGCTTCATACTTGTCTTCACAAATGATTCTTTTTTTCATATTATTATTCAAACAAAAATTTTTCTACTTGATCTCGCGCTTTTTCTCGTTTCTTTTTAAACTCTGTAATGAAAGGCTTTGTTGCATCTTTGAGATCGCATTTGCATTCTCCACATAAAAGCTCTCCACCTTTACACTTTCTTGCCCTTTCATCAGATTCTTTTTCAGATTCAAAAAAATATCGCAAATACCAAAAGACAGGACAGATGTTAAAATTAGCTCCTAGCTTACGTTGCAATTCAACAGTTGGTTGTCCGCCTGTAAATGAATTTGATATTTTTTTATCAATTATTTCTTCACTATCTGTTGTAAAGATGGCAGTTTCTGGTATGGATGATGACATTTTTCCTTTCATGCCAAGACCAGGAAGAAACTTTGAATGAATTTGAGCCGGTTTTGGATATCCCATCTTTTCTGCAATGTCTCTAGTAACACGCCAATATGGATCTTGATCAATAGCAGCAGGTATAAGCACGGGTGTGGGTTTTCCCTCTAAAACTGATGGAAGAAAGCACGGCGCAGCCTGAATTGGGGGAAAACCAATCATGCCAATATTTGTAGAATTTTGAAAACCAAATACTGCCTTAACAGTCGAATAGGTTATTCTTTTTGCAATTTCAAGTGAAATAGGATATATTTTTTTGATGTCTTTAGTATCGATAAGAATTTTTGTTTTTTTAGGGTCAAAGCCTATTGCAATTATGTCTAAAATATTCTCTTTTGTATACTTGGATATGTCATCAAATGATTTTTCATCACTATATAGAAATTTTTCATCATCAGTAATTTGAAAAATCAAATTTACATCGAATTTATCTTGCAGATACTTTGTAAAGATCCAAGGAAGTAAATGCCCCATGTGAATTAGACCAGAAGGACCTCGTCCTGTATAAAGATAGAATTTGTTTCCTTTTTCATATTCAGTTAAAACCTTGTCTAAATCTCTATGGCTAAAAAAATATCCTAGTTTCAACATTGGATGTAATTCGCCAGTAATTTTCTCTATCTTTTTTTGTAATTCCGGTGAAATCTTTTCAGTTCCAAACTTTTGTATGAGTTTTTCATAGTCAACGTCTCCTTCTACACTCCAAGGAGTGACTGTAAATTCGTCGACTGACATTCATCATTCAGTTAGGTTAAGGTTTAAAAAGTCTTTTTGGCTCTTTGTGATAATGTCACAAGTTCTTCATCCAATAGAACAAAAGCTTCTCAAATCATTACTTGAAAAACAAAACTTAACACCGGAAGATCTTTGTGAAAAAACACAACTGTCTATAGATCAAGTGAGACGTGGTATTGAATGGCTTAAATTCAAAGAGCTAGCTCAAGTTAATGAATCAGAAAAAAATTTTGTTACACTAGGAAAGATGGGAAATGAAGCTTTTGAGAAGGGATTGCCAGAACGACAACTTGTTAATTACCTCACATCAATAGATGGGTTTTCTTGCGAAATGAGTCAAGCAAAAAACCAATTAAAAAATGAATTTAATCCTGCTATTGCAAACGCAAAGAAAAATGGCTGGATAGAAATTTACGAAAATAGAATTTTACTTAAAGGGTATCATGATACTGCGCCTGAAGAAAGAATAATCAAATTAATCGCTTCAAAAAATCCCGCGGTATCTTCAGTAGATGAAATAGGAGACAAGAGTACACTTGACTCGCTAAAAAAAAGGCCTGAATTTCTTACCTTTACTTTTACAAAATATACTACAGTAAATCTTACTGAAAAAGGGACAGGAACAGCAAAGAATGTATCAAGTGATACTGCTGATGTTCTTGTAAGAGCAATTGATGTAGAAGCTCCAGCACCTACAGTTTTTGCAGCGAGATCTCATCCACTTCAAGACGTAATTAATGAAGTAAGAGAAATTTTCATCGGACTAGGATTCACAGAAATTGTTGGCAATCAGACTCAATCAAGCTTTTGGAATTTTGATGCACTTTTT
>DASSAF010000090.1:0-1861 GCA_035685565.1 Nitrosopumilaceae archaeon
GGAACATTGAAAAGAGATTGGAAATCTTTTATCCATTCACTAGTATAAGAGGGTGCAGAGCCAGCTTGCATTGTACTGCTGTTATCATTATTACCCATATTCATAGACATATTCATGGACATATTCATAAACCCAGTAGTTTGCAAAGAAGGATTTACTTCAAATCGGTGTACGGCAAATGTCATCTCTTTTGATGTTTTCAAGTGAAGTTGACTTATCTGAACAGCATTTGATGTAATATCTGCCTTCATGTGACTAACTTCTGAATCTATTACAGCTGATTGAAGTGATTGAAAACTAATTAATCCCACTGACTCAACTAATACAATTATTGTGATGGAAAATGCTATGATAAGTTTCGCATTTATCTTCATAATGTTTCCTCATGTTGTTTCTTCTCTTATAACCTAGAAGGTGTAGCTTTTATGAAATTTCATCGGATTGATATGAAATGCTCAAGTTTTTGTCATGTTCGTCTACTGGGTTATTTCATTAGTACAAGATATGATTACTTCCAAAAGACGGTCTAGGTCAAGTGGTTTCCTTAGATATCGCATTCCCTTTCTTAACAGTTGCACTAGTTCTTCATCCGAAATAGATGATGCAGTCATTACAATTATTTTCTGTGATTTTAGTTTTCCTTTTTTTGCAAGAGATTCGATGAGATCAAAACCGCTAGATTCTGGCATGGCTAGATCTAATAGTATAAAATCATAATTATTAGTCAAAATTTGATCAACCCCATCCTTTCCATTATGAGATACATCGCAACGGTATCCGTTTAGAGTTAGAAATTTGGTCAGCAATTCTGCGATCTCTTTATTGTCATCAACTATGAGGCATTTCATGTTAGCAATTCTCTCTCAGAATCTTTTTTAATTTGCATATTTCACATTTTGAAATAAACAATAAAAGTAATTGGATGTAACAAATTAAATATACATCATTTAGTTGCGTAGGAATAATGGGCCGATAACAAAAGACTGTCTAAACATACCAGAGGACCAACATAACCTCAATTATTGTTCTTTGGAATTGTGAAATAAAAGCTCGTACCTAGTCCAGGTTGACTTTCGAACCATATTGTACCCCCTAATCCTTCTACTATTCCCTTACATACTACCAAGCCAAGACCTGTTCCAGCATGCTTCCTCGTAAGCGATGTATCAGCCTGATAGAATTTTCTAAACATAGTTGACTGCATATCCTTGGTAATACCTGCACCATTATCTTTTACGTAAAAAACAACCTTACCGTCTTCGCTTCTAGCACCAATCTCTATTTTTCCTTTCTTTTCTGGAGTAAAATCGATGGCGTTAAGAATTAAATTGTCAAGTACTTGCCGCATTCTGTTTATATCGCTTGTTAGAATCAGTTTTTCCTCAGTAGAATCTACAAAGTTGATTTCTTTATCTTGCAAGAGTGATAAATATTCATTACCTATATCAGCCATAAATTCAGTAGCATCAAATTCCTTTTTGTTAAACTTCATGCGCCCCATTTCCAGCTTTTGGGCCTCCAACACATCTTTAATTAACTGTTCCAACCTGTGAGCACTTTGATAGATTTTATTAATTGCATCCAATTGATCAGAATTAAGATTACCAAGTAGGCCTGGTTTTTTTAACATTTGACAATAACCCATTACAGGAGTAAGTGGGGATTTGAGTTCATGTGTGATCATGGAAGCAAATTCATCTTTTAATTTGTCTAATTTTTTAAACTCTGCTAGTTGCAATTCCATTAATGCCTCATGTTCCTTTCTTTTTCTTGCTTCGTAGATTTCTGAGATATCCTTGATTATGGTGTTACTTCCAATCAAGGCACCATCTTCATCATAAAGATTGTTTGCGCTAATCAG
>DASSAF010000091.1:0-3848 GCA_035685565.1 Nitrosopumilaceae archaeon
TAGTCACATCATATAACCGAAATTTTCCAGGAAGAAATGATGGAAGAAGAGAAACAATGAATTTCATTGGTAGTCCTGAATTAGTAATTGCCTTGGCCCTTGGAGGAAGGCTCTCATTTAACCCTCTAAAAGACTCGCTAATTGCACCAGATGGCTCTGAATTAAAACTACAACCTCCACCGATAGCGCCAGAAGTGCCACCTAATGGATTCAAAAATACGGAAGGTGTCTATGTTCAACCATCAAAAAATCCTGATAGTGTTGAAGTTATTATAAATAAAAATAGTAATAGGCTACAAAAACTGGAACCTTTTACAAAATGGGATGGAAGGGACTTTCAAGATCTTCCAGTGCTGATAAAGACCAAGGGAAAAACTACTACGGATCACATCTCTCCTGCTGGTCACTGGCTTACATTTCGGGGTCATTTGGATAAGCTTAGTGACAACATGTTTCTTGGTGCAGTAAATGCTTTTGATGACGAAGTTGGTAAAGCAAAAAACATGCTAAATGGAAAGATAGAGCCAATTCCACAGATAGCAAGACAGTATAAACAAAATGGCATAAAATGGATTGTAATTGGTGATGCTAACTATGGAGAAGGAAGCAGTAGAGAACACGCTGCCATGACTCCTAGGTATCTAGGATGTGTTGCAGTTGTTGCAAAAAGTTTTGCACGTATCCATGAAACTAATTTAAAAAAACAAGGAATACTTGCTTTAATTTTTGAGAATCCAAATGATTATGAAAAAATAAGAGAATCTGATAAAATTAGTATTGTGAGTCTAAGCAACTTGGAGCCTGGAAAACCCGTAAAATGTTACCTAAATCATGCAGATGGAACAAAAGAAGAGATAGTGCTCAGGCATTCTTATAATAAATTTCAAATAGACTGGTTCAAGGCAGGTTCTGCTTTGAATATTCTAAGACAAAAGGAATACCAGTAAATTCAAATATTTTGAAGACGTTATTGTTATATGAGGTCAATTATTACCACAACGATTTACGGTAGTGCTAAATCTAAAACTATACAGAATTCGTTCAATTTTTGTGATTATTATGCTAGACGAAAAATTTGATCCTAATGCGCTTTATAATAGAGTTGTACACTACTACATTGATAAAAAAGGATATTCAAAAGAAAAAGCAAATGCTATTGCTCAAAAAGTAGTGGAAAGAGAAAAAACACGAAGGATTTGTAAAAATATAAAATGTAAACATCCGATGGATGATCACATCAGAACTCAAGAAACGTGTCTTGTCTTAGATTGTGATTGTAGACATTTTGTTAGTTAAATCTTGAGAATGATTTTACCAAACTGATTGCTCTCATCCATTCTTTCGTGTGCCTGTCTTGCATCTTTCAATTTATAGATACTATCGATTACAGGTTTTATTCTTTTTAATTTCATAAATTTATGAAGTGAAATAAGTTGAGATTTTGTTCCAAGATACGCTCCAATAATTTGTGCCTCTTTACTATAAAATTCACGTATGTTTATGGTAGCTTCTGATCCAGTTGTTGTTCCACACGCTAACAGCTTTCCACCTATTTTTAGTACATTAAGACTAACTGGCCACGTCCTTGCACCCACATGATCTATTACAGCATCTACACCTTCATTTTTTGTGTATTTTAGAACCTCACTACTAATATCTGATTTACTTCTATCTATGATATTATCTGCACCTAACTTTTTTGCTTGGTTTATTTTTTTCATATCTGATGCAATTGTGATTACTTGAATTCCTTTTGCTTTTGCCAAAAGTATTGCCGCAGAACCTACTCCACTATTTGCACCCCAAATTAATATGATGTCGTTTTTTTTACAATTTGATCTTTCCAACATATTCCATGCAGTTAGATAAGATACATTTAGTACACAGGATTCTTCCTCTGAAAGCCAAGATGGTTTTTTGATTATGTTTTGTTGTGGAACTTGGATAAGTTCTGCATATCCTCCTTGATATTTGCCAAATGCTCCAATAATTGAATATGATACTCTTGGAACGCCGCTTTCTACTGCAGGATATACTACTACTTTATCATTTTTTTTGAAACTTCCAGAATCATCAACCAAAGTACCGCAAACATCACAGCCCAAAATGTGTGGAAATGAAACTTTTTTTCCCGGCAGTCCACTTCTAACCCATAGGTCTAGGTGATTTACAGCACAGTAATCTACCTTGACAATTACATGACCTTTTCTTGGTGTAGGATTCTTTACTTCTTCATAGGATAATACATCAGGACCACCATGTTTCCTAATGACAACTGCCTTCAATGGTAATTATTTACAAAATAGCTATTTAAAGAACGCACAATATCAAAAATTTTTGTCAATGTTCCATTTTGTTACATTCCTTAACCATAGATTAGCTAATTTTACAATGATCAAATTTTATCTATGACTATTTGATTTTATTTTCTTGCGTGAAATTAGAATAAAGATAAGCGAAAAAGATTATCTTGATTTTTTAAAAGCATCTAACGGATATAATCTAACAATAGAGGAAAAGATTCTTGAAATTATCAACTATTATGTAATAATAGAAAGAAAGAGAATGAAACTAGAAAAAATGAAGATCCGATTCAAACCTCTGGCATAATAGAATACCCGGTAACTGTCTTTTGAATAATGACATTTATTTAAACAAAAATGCGTATACCATCATTGGATTTATTTAAGAAGAATAACAGATCTGTAATGCTGGGATACATATCCGTATTACTGGCGTCTGCCCTTTTTGGATCAGTTCCTACTATCGCAAAACCAATAACATCTAACGTCAATATCTTGTTACTTTCCTCAATGGCATATCTTATTGCCGCACTCACATTTACTCCCTTGGCAAAAAGAGAGAAAACACAATTTCGAAAAAAAGACTATGGGTTATTGGTAACAGTAGCAGTTTGTGGTGCGGCAATAGCTCCTTATCTGTACTTTGTAGGGTTGAACCAATCCACTGCCTCAGATACATCACTCCTCTCAAATGCCGAAATAGTTTTCACTGTACTTCTTGCATTACTGTTCTTTAAAGAGAAACTAAGACCAATTGGTTTTGTAGCAATAGGTTTGGTATTGTTTGGAGTTAGTATTATCACAACTAATTTTCAATTTTCAGGTTCATTATTACAGCTAAATGTAGGACATTTCCTTATTCTTGGATCAACTGTACTGTGGGCTTTGGATAATAACCTAAGTAGAATTCTATCAACCAAGATAGATACTGCAAGGCTTGTGCAATTAAAATCAGCTATCGGTGGTGCCATATTGCTTGGCATGGCATTTTTGTTACATGTAAATCTGGAAATTAATCCAATACAGATACCATACATTATACTAATTAGTGTTTTAGGATTTGGAGGATCACTTTACTTTTTCTTACAAAGCTTGAAAAGAATTGGTACTATCAGAACGATCACACTATTTTCTATGTCATCTGTGTTTGGTCTCATTTTCGCATTTGTGTTTTTACATGAACAAATAAGCATTTACCAAATAATTGCAATAGCAATCATGTTAAGTGGAATTTACTTGATAAACAGACAAGAAAGTGTAAGGGAAAAACAAGAACATCAAAGTTTTGGTTTTTAAAATCTTTGATGTAGTATCTTAAAATGCTATTTTAGATTATGCATGACTTGCAAATCTTTTGCAAATGGTGCTAGATTAGCAGGAATCTGAATATTGATTGAATCCTTTAGAGACAAACCAGCTTCTTTTTTCTTATTCCATACATTTGAATTAAATTCTAAAATTTCCTTTGTGAATGTTGTCCAATCTTCATAATCCTCTTCCTTGACAAATCTTTCATTGTGTATAGTTTTATCAGAATAAAGATTT
>DASSAF010000092.1:0-4722 GCA_035685565.1 Nitrosopumilaceae archaeon
TTGTATTTGGTCAACTGACAACAGTTTGTCACCGCTGTTTCTGACATCAAATGCACCCCATGACCAGCCAGAGTTGCTTGTAGAGTCTACCCACACTTGAGTACCTGTGGTGACAATCGATTCGGATGAAGCGTTTGTCTGAAAAAGGCTTGTACCGTATAATACAACGCCTGTAGCAAGAACTACCGATGCCACCAAGATAATCATGGTTGTGAGTACAGTACTGATTGCCTTTCTGTTTTTTGTTCTTGGAAACATCGTATTATCTAAAACGATCTTACATGCATATTCAAACTAGTATGTATTTTCATGTTACAAATCTTGCGATGAGGCAGTTCTGTACGCAGTTATGAATTTGATTACAAGATCCTTCAGATCAGTACCTCTTGCATTATTTCTGAACTTGTGGGTTACCGCTTTTGTTACTCCTATTCCCACCAGTGTTATTCCAGAAATCTCGGTTTTTTTGACAATTTTTGAGAATGCTTCTTGAATCCTTTCATATCCAGAAGGATGACCATCAGTTATGACAAAAAGGAATTTTCTTTCTCTTGGGTCTTCTGCTAGAACTCTAGATGACAATTCTATGGCATCAGGAAGTAGGGAGAGTCCACCATTGCTCATAGATCCAATTCGTGCCTTTACCTCCGTGGTGTATCTTTCCTTAAAATCTTTGAGAATGTTAAAGTTATTATCAAAACTGTACAAGGCCCATGCATCGGCCTTTCCTGTCAATTCGTTTGCTGATTCAGAAACACAAATTGTAAATTCTTGAAGTCTGTCAAATCGCAACTCCATGCTTGCGCTCTTATCAACTAGAATAACCCATGCCTCTTCACCTCTTCGTAGCTCATCTCTTTCAAAAACAGCATTTGATTGTCCCTCTGATGCAACCGCCTGAATTGCCATTTGCATATCGATATAACCAACCTCATCAATTTTAGGCTCATCTGCTAGATTAGCAATCAGTCTTAATTGTTGCCTAATTCTTCTTAGCATCGGAAGTGCTTGTGTATGTATTTTTTCATAAGCAGGAAAATTTCCTGTCGGAATTACTATTGAATCAAAATTGAGACCTTTCATATGTTTTTTATATCTTCTGAAAACCCTGCGTCTCATTTGTTCATTTATTTCCCACAACTCATCTAGCTTCGCTGTTTGCTCGTCAAATTCTCCAAATGGCTCAAAGGCGACATTCTTTTTTTCTATCTTTGGAGACCAAGAAGTATTGTGATGCTCATGAAAAGGAAGAATAGGGTTTGAAAGCAATTCCCTGTTTTTGTACAAATAGTCCGCAGCATACAAGAGTTTTTTTTCATATCCATCCTTGCCGATGTTTTTTATTATCATATTACGTATAGAATCTATCCTAGTATGTTCACTAGCTGCATGAAAGTTGTTTTTTATTTCTTTTTGTCCCAAGATGATCTGATTATTTGAATCCATTAAAATTCTGTTTTCAATTTCTTTTATGTTTTTCCAGACTTCTTGATTCTTATGGAATAGATATCTATCAGCTGAAATATCCTCGATAAAGTCAATTACCTGCCAACAAATATCCATGGTCTTGTTTTTTCTCCATTTCTCATATTTTGGATATAATGAGCTAGCTGCGTGAGCAGATAAATGGTATATTGTGGCCAAAAATAATGACCAAATATCCTTTCTACCATCAGGGGTATTCTCAAAGATCATTCCCTCATACTCATATTTCTCATTAACTAGTTTTGGAAGCGGTATTACCACACTAGGCTTATCAATTGATTCTAAGAGGGGATACTTGACATCTTTTGAAAAAGTAAGACCGATATCCTCTGATTTAACCTCTGCAAAGCTGTAGAATGTCTTATACACAAATTCATAAAAATTATTTTGATCACCATTCATGCAGATTCAGCAACCCTGTGAATTAGTTTTCTTACTATTCCCTGAATTTCAATGTCATCACTTGTAAGCGAAATTATGGTCTCTTCTGCTGCATCATAAAAGGATGTGCCATCAGCTATCAACTTTGACCAATTTATCAAGTCACCAATAGAAGGACCGTATGGAATATCGCCTGATTTGTATTGTTTTCTTAGTTCAGCGCCAATCTTGATTATTTTTTCTGCATCCTTTCTATCAACATCTGTCTTTCTTACTACTAGATCAATTTCTTTTTCATCAATTTTTGAGCCAACACTCATGTAATCAAAGTTTAACCAGACACTCATTCTTCTTCTCATTGCTGCGTTGATTGGTTTAGTTCCTGCAAACTCGGACGATACAGGATTCATACTGATTATTAGAAATGCGTCTTTGTGTCGTTGAATGATTTCATTATCCTTTTCTGTTAATACCATGTGTCCACGTTGGTCCAGGATTGGATTAAGTCTTGTAGCAATGTCTTGTTTCATCATGTTAGCTTCATCGAGGTATAAAATTCCACCATGTCTACACCATAATGTTATTAGTCCATCTATCCAATTTTCCTTTCCTAGTCCTACATATCTTCCAAAGAGATCAAATACCGAAGTCTGCAAACCACAATTAATTTCCCATAATGGAAGGCCAGCAAGTTCTGCGACAAGATATACTATGTGAGTTTTTCCAGTACCACTAGGACCAATAAGGGCACATTGTTTAAAGAAAGCAAGTGCTCTAGATATTCGTTCAACGTACTTGTCACCATTATCAAGATATGGAGGAGTATCTTTTGGAACTAGTTCACAAATTTCAGGAGAAAAAGTAAACTTTGTTGGGTCCAAGTATTTTTTGATATCATAATTTTTTGATAATGCGTGAGTGTTTCTTTTTAATTTTGATATTGTTACGCTAACATTGAACTTTTCATTTGTCGCCTTTGAGGTACTAGTCTCTTTAATTCTATGATCAACCTCTTCTTGTAAATCACTCACGTTATGAGTGATTATATGATACGTTAATCGTGTGATGTGTATTAATGTGATACAGACAGTATTTTAAGTTCCAATCTGAATGCAAGTAATTCTATGAATCCAAAAGTAGAGATAAGCTCATTATTTGTAAGTAAATTAAAAAACAATGTTGCATTTGAAAAATACAACATCGATGCATCAATAGATGAAGTAGAAAATAATGAATTAGGAATAAAAATAAAATACAAATTTATCTTGATCTCTACTCCCACCAATTCTAAGATAAGCGTAGAAGGATTAGCTTCCATACTTGGAAACGAGACTGAAGTAACCAAATATCTGGCGCCTGATGAAAAAAACATTCCAAATATTGTAAACACGATATATCAAGAACTGTTTCCGCTATTTTACATTGTAACAAAAGGTGTAGAAATTCCTTGCCCTGCCTCCAAGATTTCACAAATTTCAGAAGCAGCACCTGCACCAATCAAAGATTCAACTCAAATACCAGAAGTACCACAAACTGCACCAAAAGAATTAGAGGAAATTCCAAAAGTTGAGGCAGTAGAACAAATCTCGGAACCGCAACCTGAACAATCTGACACTCTAGAAGACCTTGAAAAGTTAATTGAAGAACAGAATGTAAGTCCGAATTAATGACATACTTGTCGATAATAATGCTTGGAGACTAGTTTTCAACATGAGATTAGTAAGGAATAGACGCCGAGCGCTAAGCACGGTTGTTACAACTGCTATAATGTTAACTGCAGTAGCAGCAATTGGAACCGCGGTAGTTGCTTGGTCAAACACAAGCTTACGAACATATGAATTTAACTTGGCAACATCAGCTTCTGATAAAACCAACAAAATCAATGAAATGCTCATAATCGAAAATGTTGTGTTAAAACCTGATGTTCCTCTTCCTCTTCCCGATAACCCTGCTGCGATAAATATAACAATAAGAAATACTGGAACTGTTGGATTTAATGTAACCCAAATTCAAGTAAGTGATTCTCCAAATAATATTATTGTCAATGATGCCAAGAAATGCGCTCCTAATTGTTCAGCAACTGGTGCTACAATAACACCACGATCTTCCGGATGGTTCTATTATCAATTCGGATGGTCATCTAATAAAATTGTCACCATACAGGTAACCACCATAAGAGGAACCACGGTAACAACACAGGCGATGCATCCATGAAAAGTAGAAGGGGTATAAGTAGTGTAGTTGGTGCCGTTTTTGCAATTATTGCACTTGGAACTACGGTTGGATACATCACATACAGCATGACAACTTTAGATAATTATAACCAGTCAGTCTTGGCTAAAAATCAGCAGTTAACAGATATTGCCAGCGAAAAATTTCAGCTAAGTTCGGCTACCTTTGTAAACAATAAATTAAATATTACCATCCTAGACACAGGCAATCTACCAATAAACATTACAAAAATATGGATATCTAATCAGACAACGCCATGCACAACTTGGTCTTGTAACATAAACTATATCTCAAACAAGGTTGCTTCTCCTGGATTGACTCAAACGAACATAGGTCAATCGATGTCAGGCTCTTTGAATATAAATAAACCGTATAATGTAAAACTCGTTACTTCACGTGGAAATACGATACAGTTCAATGTGAACTCGGCTAGCTCTGCTCCAGTAAATATACAATTACTGGCCTTACCAGCTACAGTTTCTAATGGATTTAAAACGGAATTGACAATGACGGTAACCAATAACAGCACAGGTACATTGACAAACATAGTACCGTCTTTATCGGCTACAACTTATACTGGGTCTGGGACTACGCTATGCCAAGCAGGCTCGGTAAGCCCAGCAA
>DASSAF010000093.1:0-7025 GCA_035685565.1 Nitrosopumilaceae archaeon
AGCTCTAACACCAGAACAAAAACTAGGCATTGCAGAAAAGTTAGACGCGCTTGGTGTTGATGCCATAGAAGCTGGATTTCCAATAATTTCTGATGGAGAAATGCAAGGTATCAAGTTGATATGTAATGCAAATTTTCGTGCAGAAATTTGTGGTTTAGCAAGAACTGATAAAAAGGACATAGATGCAGCAGTTTCAGCAGGTCTCAAATACATCCAGACATTTATCGCAACATCTGACATACATCTCAAGTACAAACTAAAACTAACACGAGATCAAGCATTAGCAAAAGCAATTGAAGCTGTAGAGTATGGAAAATCACTTGGTTTGCAAGTAGAGTTCTCTGCAGAAGATGCTACAAGAACTGATAGAGAATTTCTTAAAAAAGTTTTCAAAGAAGTTGCAAATGCTGGTGCAGATAGAATTGACATACCAGACACAGTAGGATATTCCACCCCAGGATATATTGCAGAGATAACTAAAGATGCAATTGAAGCATCACATCTACCAATAAGTGTACATTGCCATAATGATTTTGGCCTTGCAGTTGCAAATGCAATTTCTGCAATACAAGTAGGTGCACAGTGTGCTCATGTCACAATAAACGGAATAGGGGAACGAGCAGGTAATGCGTCTCTTGAGGAATTAGTAATGGCACTCCAATGCTTACAGTTTGATAAAAAATATGAGACAAACATTAACACAAAACTTCTCTATGAGACCTCAAGATATGTTTCCAGCATAGTAGGAATTCACGTACAACCAAACAAAGCTATAGTTGGTGAAAACGCCTTTGGGCATGAATCTGGAATACACACACATGGTGTCTTGAGTAATCCATTAACCTACGAGCCGATTAGTCCAGAACTTGTAGGTAGAACGCGATGGTTCCAAGTAGGAAAACATGCAGGGGCTCATGGAGTTTCTGCAATGCTTGAAGAATATGGAATTCAGCCAACAAGGGAACAAACTCATGAAATTTTAGAAAGAATAAAAAAACTTGGAGATCAGGGAAAACATGTTACTGACGTCGAATTGCTTTCAATAACAGGAGAGGTAATGCAAACACAAGGTCTAAAGAGACTAGTGCATCTCACAGGATTTTCTGTGTCAACTGGTATGGGTAACATGCCATATGCATTTGTCAAATTAAATATAGAAGGAAAAGACTTTATCGGAACTGATTATGGTGTCGGTCCAGTAGATGCATCAATAAACGCAATTCAAAAAATAACTGGCGAGATAGCCAAAGTACGAATTAAAGATTACAAGTTAGACTCCATAGCTGGTGGTTCAGATGCACTTTGTGAGGTTACAATAAAGGTAGAAGACGCATATGGTAATCTTGCGTCAGCAAAATCAGTAGGAGAAGACATTGTAATTACTAGTGTACAAGCAATGATTGATGGCATAAACAGAATAATGCTCAAGAAAATCCTAAAGCAGAAAAATTTGGGAACATAAATGTATCAAATTGCGCTCATAACAGGAGATGGTATAGGACCAGAGATTTCAGAGTCTGTGATCAAAGTTTTAGAAATAGTAAATGACAAGCTCGATTTAAAAATAAAAATAGAAAAACTTGAAGCTGGTGATAATACATTAAAGAAAACAGGAAAGGCGTTACCTGAATCAACTTTAGAATCTGTCAAAAAATCAAATGCGTGTTTGAAAGCTCCAGTAGGTGAAAGTGCCGCAGATGTAATCATAGTCTTAAGAAGAATGTTAAACCTTTATGCAAACATCAGACCTGCAAAGTCGTACCCTAACATGCCAGCACTAAAAGACAACATAGACTTGGTCATAGTTAGGGAAAATACTGAGGATCTTTACACTGGTATGGAGTTTGATATTGGAAATACAGCAGTAGCTTTGCGCATGATTTCAGAAGATGCATCAAAACGCATAGCAAAATATGCATTTTTAATGGCAGCCCAGCGAAACCAGAAAAACAAAGTCATCTGTGTTCATAAATCCAACGTAATGAGAAAGACAGATGGCCTTTTTGTAAGAGCATGTAGTGATGTTGCAAAAGATTTTCCAAAAATACAATTTGAGCAAATGTATGTGGATGCGTGTGCCATGAATCTCATAAGACAGCCAGAAACATTTGATGTGATTGTCACAACCAACTTGTTTGGCGATATTTTATCTGATGAAGCAGCTCAGGTTGTCGGAGGTTTAGGTATGGCGCCAGCTGCAAACATTGGAGATGATTTTGCTTTGTTTGAACCAGTCCATGGAGCTGCATTTGATATTGCTGGAAAACAAGCTGCAAATCCCTCATCGTTTATTCTTTCTGCAAAAATGATGTTTGAATGGCTCGGAATGAAAAATAATGATCAAAAATGTTTCACTGTAGCAAAAAAAATAGAATCAGCTGTATATGGCGTCGTACAAAAAGGAATAAAAACCAAAGACATTGGGGGCAATATTACAACTAAGGAATTTACTGAGCACGTAATTTCAAACATTATTTAAGGTCTGATTTCGGTGGTTCTAGTGACCAAAAAAACATTGCAAGACATACTGGAATCATAATCAGAATGGCGGTACCAAACGAGATCCAATAAAATGTTGGATCAATTCCAGGAATCAGAGGTATTGGAAATACCGTATACGCCCATACAAACGCTATAAACCCAAGCAAGATTTTATTTCGTTTAAAAATTTTCCATCCAAGTTTTCTTTTTGTTATGAAACAACGTTTGCATCTTGTTCTGTCATCTGTCATACAGGAAGTACAACAACGTTTTTCACAAAAATAACACCTGTGGTCTCCAAATTCAGAGCCACAGAAATCGCACTGTTGCATTTGATATTTCCGTAGAATTCGGATTTATTCTTTTATGGAGAAAGTCTTTCTGGATCACGCGGATACAAGACAACTTCTCTAACATTATCTATTTTTGTAAGAACTGACATTAATCTATCAAGGCCCAAACCCCAACCTGAATGAGGCGGCATGCCCCAGTCAAATGCTCTAAGGTGATCTACAAATTGAGCGGGGTTAAGCCCTTGCTCCTCAAGCCTCGATTTTAGTTTTTTTGGATCATGCAATCTTGCACCGCCTGAAGAGAGTTCAAGATATCCGTGCTGGAGGTCAAATGAGCGAGACAAAGTTGGATCATCGTCTTTTTCATGAATGTAGAAGGGTTTTAGTTTCATGGGCCAATCAATTAAAAAGTAAAAGCCTGGATGTCTTTCTCCTAACGTACGTAGATGTGAATCCTGTAAATCATCACCGATTTCAAGTTTTATTCCATCATGTGATAATTCTTCAATGGCTTTTTTGTATGTTAAGCGTTCAAATGGTATAGAAGGTTTTTTGATTTCGATGCCAAGTGTCTTTTGTTCGGCACTACAATTTTTTTCTATATAATCAAACGCATTGACTACAACTAGTTCCAAGATATTCATCACATCAGAATAATCCATAAATGCTGCTTCAATATCGACACTTGTAAATTCTGTAAGGTGCCTTACTGTATGTGACTTTTCAGCTCTATAATATGACGCAATTTCAAAAACACGTTCTAGGCCTATTGTAAGTTGTTCCTTGTAAAGTTGTGGACTCTGAGCAAGATATGCTTGCTTTTCAAAATATTTTAATGAAAAAAGATTTGCTCCGCCTTCACTTGCGCTACCAATTATTTTTGGAGTATTTACCTCAATGAAATAATTTTCTGAAAGTGTTTTTCTAATTGAAGCAAGCACATGGTGTCTTAATTTAAAAATAGATGCTGTTTTTTGATTACGAAGATCAAGTGCTCTTGCATTAAGTCTATTGTCGATATTACTTTCTAGTCTTCCAATAGGATCTATTGGTAACGGGTGTACAGCTAATGTCAAGATGTCAATTTTCTCAGATTTAATTTCAAATAGAAAATCTCTAGCTTTTGATTGTTGAACTGTACCAGTTATTCTAACTATGCTTTGCCTATTCAATCCCCTGGCTTGGTCTAGTGCTTCATTGCCAACAAGAACAATTTGTGCAACACCAGTAACATCTCGTAGAGTCAAGAACGTAAGCTTGCCAAGCTCTCTAATATCCTCTATCCAGCCTCCAACTACCACTTTTTTTCCTATCATCAAAGAGTCAAGGTGGCCAATGTAATGAGTTCTTTTGAAATCCATAAAATACCTTATTTTCTCTCAAATTCTACTGTGAGATCGATTTTGCGTAGGTCTTTGGCTATAGAAACTATCTTATCGGTATCAATTGGAAATCTAGGTGTTCTTTTCCCAGATACAATTACTTTTGTTTTTTGAATGCATCCAGGAACCCACACATGGTTAATAGTCAATATCCTAATTGGAAAGAACATGTCTTCTATGAATTTCTTATCAGCCGCACTTTCTTCTATTAGCCATATCTTTCCTGGAAACTCACCTTGTAGTAATCTATAAAGCTCTCTGCTTTGCCTTACGGTCATAATATCTGAACTGGATAAATACAAAACATAGTTACCAGAGGATTTCTGACATGACTTGAGAGTAAATTTTTCAATTTGCGGTATTTTTTGTGAGAGATTGACAAGTTTGATTGCAGCTTCCACATCTGTTTTAGTTAATTTTCCCGAATCTAATTTTGACTCACATTGTGGGCAAAGAATACCGTTCATGGCGTCAAAAGTACAAATTGGTGTTCTCAAGTAAATCGGTTTTTTAACTTACTAAAACTAGAAGATAAACCTTGCATTTCTGGTTTTATAGTTTTATGGCACAGTATTTTGGAATTCCTAACAATGGTGCTTCTCTGAAACTAATTTTTGTGGGCTTGTTGGTTTCCAGAGTTAAGGTAACCTGAGACAGATAAGACCACTACATTGTTCTTGTCCTTTATGACAAGTTTAGCAAAGTCGTTTTTACCAGGTTCTCCAGCATCTGTAAATGTCCATTCTGCTGTTGCCCCAGACACGCCGTTATAGCTACCGGTTCCAGTACCTTTGTATGTATCAAAACCAGCACTGGGTGGATTAGGGATAATTGTTGGATCGTCTGTACAGGACGCGGTTGTTAAGCTGTTCAAGTGGAATTTGTTACCTTTATCCCAATTCACTTCAAGAGTATTAGGACTTTGGTTCACATCACAATGTAGTTCAAAGCCATGAGTTACACGCATACTGGTACTTTTTCCGCTGCTACTTGTTACTGCTGGTGTCAAGATACTACCACCCCCAGTCATTCTACCGGTATTTGGAGTTGGTACATTAAATGGTTCAGAACCGCATGTGCTAGTTGAACCTGCGTTATTAGAATCACCAGAGTATACTGCTTGTGCATTGTATCCGCCAGCTACACTTGGTGTGAATGCACTTGATGATGGAACTGCACCGTTTGTCACAGTTACAGTAGAAGTAAAGACTGGAGTGCCAGTACAGCTGACATTATTGTAAATGTTGTATGTTACTGAGCCACCTGCATTAGCTGTATTACCTGATAGTGTTGCAGAGTCAGTAACGGAACCACCAATTGATATCGATGATCCTGATAGTGTAGTGGATATTGATGTCGGGTTCTTTTGTATTAAATCACTTGTGAGTTTGGAGACAAATGCGTCATCTCCTCCGTTATTGATTGTTTGATATGCGCCAGGTGTTGTAGGATAGTTAGTTGATTCCGCAGTACCAGTCACAATTACATTACCAGAACCATCTAGTGTGATGGCATTGGCTCCATCATCTTCACTTCCGCCAATAAATGTAGAACTTGGTAATGAGGTAAGACCGCTGTTAAGCTTGGATACAAATGCGTCAAAAACTCCTCCATTGCTTGTTTGATATGCACCAGGTGTTGTAGGATAGTTAGTTGAGTTAGTAGAACCAGTCACAAACACATTACCAGAACCATCTAGTGTGATGGCATTAATTTGGTCAGTGTTGCTTCCGCCAATAAGTGTGGAACTTGTTAATGAGGTAAGACCGCTGTTAAGCTCTGATACAAATGCGTCAGCAAAGCCTCCTCCATTGATTGTTTGATATGCGCCAACTGTTGTAGGATAGTTCGATGAGCCAGTAAGACCGCCTACAAACACATTACTAGAACCATCTAGTTTGATAGCATTAGCTTTGTCATTACCGCTTCCACCAATAAATGTGGAACTTGTTAATGAGGTAAGACCGCTGTTAAGCTCTGATACAAATGCGTCAAAGCCTCCGCTATTGATTGTTTGATATGCGCCAACTGTTGTAGGATAGTTAATGGAGTTAGATTGACCAGTCACAAACACATTACCAGAACCATCTAGTGTGATGGCAGTAGATCTATCAGTTTTGCTCCCACCCACATATGTTGAAGCCAGCAATGAGGTAAGACCGCTGTTAAGCTTGGATACAAATACGTCACCCTGTCCCATAAGACTTGTTTGATATGCGCCAACTGTTGTAGGATAGTTAGTTGAGTTAGTAACACCAGTTACAAATACATTACCAGAACCATCTAGTGTCATGGCATTTGCTCCCTCAAAAGCGCTTCCACCAACATATGTAGAAGATTGTAATAATGTGAGGTCGCTGCTGAGCTTGGATACAAATACATCTCCTAGTCCCTGGAGGGCAGTATCATATGCACCAATTGTTGTAGGATAGTCTGATGATTCAGTAAGACCTGCTACAAATACATTACCAGAACCATCTAATGCAATAGCAAGAGCTTGGTCAATGTTATTTCCACCAATAAATGTCGAAGCCTGCAATGATGTGAGATCGCTGCTGAGCTTGGAAACAAATGCATCTTGGCCTCCTCCATTGATTGTTTGATATGCGCCAACTGTTGTAGGATAATCAGTGGAGGTGGTTCTGCCAGCTATAAACACATTACCAGAACCATCAAGTGCAATAGCAAGAGACTGCTCATCGCTGCTTCCACCAATAATTGTAGATGCAAGCAGTGGATCGATGGTCAAGGGGTACTTGGGATTGTAACTGTCTGCAACAAAACCATACGTATTACCATCAGTATGATAAGAAACGTCTACTGTCTTGTGTATGCCATCTATATCCTGATATGCCAGAGGCTTTGTCAT
>DASSAF010000094.1:0-2784 GCA_035685565.1 Nitrosopumilaceae archaeon
TCGATGATCTTGATCTCAATTTGAGGAGAAGTATATGTTTTAACTTATATGTCGCAACTGGATGTTCTGCAAACCTCTTCTGATTTTATAGCGTAAATTGATTAGAGATCCTTTATGCCAAGTTCTTTTCTCAGAGATTCAACCCTGTTTCGTATAGTTACAGCTGTTACACCAGCAGCGTTTGCAATATCTACCTGGTTTTTTCTCTCATTGTTCTTTATACATGACAGATAAAGAACAGCTGCTGCCAAGCCCAGAGGATTTTTCCCTGCAGATATTTCTTTTTCTACAACTTTGGACAATAAATCCAATGCATTCCTTCTTGTTTTTTCACTTATCTCAACCTCGCTTGAGATTCGAGTTATAAATTCTGATGAATCGTAAGGCTTTAGTTTTAAATCCAAAGTGTTAATTAAATTCCTGTAACTTTTTGAAAGATCCTTTCTTGTTATGTTTCCAGCATGTGCAATATCATTTAATGTCCTTGGAGTGTCTGCTTCTCTGCACGCTGCATAAAGTGATGCACATACCATACCAGCAGAACTTCTTCCCATCGTTATTTTATTAGTCCTAGCTTTTCTGTATAGGTATGCAGCATTTTCTATTACGGCATCCGGGATTCCAAGCTCTGACTTCAACTTGTTAAGAATTAAAAAAGCACGCATTAATCCTCTACTTGTTAATTTTGATTTGCTACGGCTGTCCCAAACTCTTAATCTACCAAATGTACTTTTCATATGAGAAGACAAAGAATTTCCTGTCGCGTCTTTATTTATGGAATCAATTATTGTAGGTAATCCCATGTCAAACATTGCAAGCGACTGCCCTGCACCGCCTCTAGTTTTTGTCATGAATTCAGACAGATCATGTGTTGTGTATTCAGGACCAGAACATTCTATCTTTTCCATTAAAACAAGACCACATCTACTGCATACCTCCTCTCCTGAAACATCATCTGTTATTACTGGTCCTTTTTTACATCTAATCTCTTCACATTTATTGAAAATTTCCTCTGACGTGTACTGCGTAATGATATAATGGTAGGTTTCAATAATTATGGATTCCGCACCAATTCATAGTAGTATAGCGAAGTAGGTTTAGCTAACTTTCAATTATTATCAATATGACTAGTTTTGATTTCACTTTATTACTAGCTATTTTGCGTTCTGAGCCATCTGAATAATTTCTTAGCATAGGCTACAAATCTAGTTTGCAAGCTAGATTTCAATCAGAGTAGTTTAAGTGCTTCTTCGCGTGATAACGATACCAAAGTTTCTGTTCTTATTACATCGCCAGCAGGCAACCACAGTTTTATTGCATCTTTCTCATCCTTCCCTTCAAAGATCCAGACAGAGTCGTATCTTCCAAGGGTCCAGTAAGTGGCAATTATTTTTACGCCTGGTGGTAGATTTTGCATTATCTTTTTACCGACTTCAACAACTTCACTTGCCTTCTTCCTGAATTTGATCAGGGTTATGAAAATCATTAATTTCCTATTATCATTTTAATTACTTAAGAGTATCCAACCTGATTTTCTTTTATACTTTGGATTGGTATTAAATATCATGTGTAATGAAATCGAGTATGAAATGCTCGAAGAATATCTTGCAAAACTAAAAAATGAATCAAAAGAAAAAAAGCCTGAAAAACAAATACTAGAAGTGGCAGCAACCTAAAGTAAGTCTTCCTAGAATACTTGCCTCTACGTTAGTTATTCTGAAAAATCAAACTATGTTACATGAATAATATTTTTTATTGGCATTGCAAAGGAGAGTTGGTAGCCATTCGGGTCTCTCATATGAAAGAATCGCTCTCCCCAAGGAGCATTGGTTGGTTCATTTTCAAAAGAACCCAATTTTGATATGGTATGATCTTTCTTTAGGAAAGCATAAAGATCATCTACATTAGAGGTATGAAAAATTATTCTTCCAAAATCTTTACTGCTGTCTTCCTCTCTTAGTTCCAAGTTGAGATACATCTTGCTTTCCCCTTCTATCTGGTATGTTGTAAAAGAATCAGATATGCCGCCACAGATAAGCTCAAAACCAGGTATTGTAGAGTAGAATTTACATGATGCCTCCATATTTTTAACGAACAGTGTGACTGCCGAAATTCTATATACTTTCACTAATTTGTCATGCACAATTTGGTATAAAGCCTGTTTGATAAAAATCGATTTTTTGGGACGTCTTGTTCATTTCATTGAAGTGTTTTTAGGAAGAATCAGTTATCTTTTCATTCCTACTTTACACAAGCCAATTCTACAATTATGGCAGACATAATCGTCTGCAGGATTCTCACAACCACAGGAGCACGTACAGGTATAATCATTCATCATCAATATTACGTCAAAGTGCAATATAACCAAGCTATACTGTAATCTCAGGTAAGAACAATAGAGAATAATCCATGATAGTTAGGCGGGCCCGATGGTTACCGCCAGAACTGTTGTGGTGGGCACCTGTCCCAAATTTTTTATCTGAAATTTTCAATTATTGAACTATATGGAATTTTCATTGGGTTACATTTACATTAAACTTAATTGTCTCAACTAAATCCCACCCTGATTTTTGATCCGTCACATACTGATCTAGTACTATGTTTAACAAACCCGATTTTGTTATCTGATAATAACCATTTAGAGATTTACTACGTGCCATTGTTGTAAATGTCTCATTTGGTCTGATTTCTTTTTGCCAATCGGAGCACATGATTTTATCTCTAGGATATTCCTGTACGTTTGATGTGGGATCTATTGAAGAAAATAATGTTGTAGCTCTACAT
>DASSAF010000095.1:0-4650 GCA_035685565.1 Nitrosopumilaceae archaeon
TTATTGACTGCTACAGTAATACTTACTGGTGTAAAAGTTGAATAAGACTTCAAGAGCTTTTGAATTTTAATGTCATTGTCTCCTGTTTGGAGTGGTGGATGAGCAACAAATTGCCACATGTTAATGTGTCTGTCTGGTTGTGCCAAAACATCTGATAAGACAAATGCGCTAAAGGCTATTGAGATTATTACTGGAAAAACAAAAACGAGCAAAGCTATCTTTTGCACAGTCATTTTGTTATCTAACCATTTTCATTCCCTTATATCTATTTAGTCGAAAAAATTAGTATGGCAGCAGATAACTTTGACGAATAAGTTAAATCATAGACAAGCCCATAGGCGCTAGATGCGACTTCGAAAATTTAGAATACGTGCATTTCGTTGCATTCATGATTCTGGTGAAATAAAAGTTGGCGATTTGGCTGCTTTCATTGGAAGAAATGAGAGTGGGAAAACAACAATACTTGAAGCACTTACTTTACTCAATAAGGATTCCAAAGCTTCGGAATTAGATTTGTGTGACGAGATGACAGATGAACTGAAATCAGAAGTAAGGTTAGCAGAAGGAGATTTTGACCTAAATGAAAACGAAATAAAGCTAATTCAGGAAAAGTTCCCAAACTTACAAGATATCAAAACCATAAAAATCTACAGAACCCAGACAAATCCAAGAGTACAATATGACTTTGGCGATGTAAAAATCAGTGGTGAGGCAAGCAAGAGACTAAATTCTTGGGAAAACTTTGTTGAGCGTATTGAAAACTTTGTATCTAATATCCCAAATCCTATTCGAATAAGAGTAGATATGAAGTTCTTGCAGAGCCATCCTCCAAGAACAAGAGATGCATTTACTAATATGATGGCGGAATTCAACAATCAGATTTACCTATTAGCATCAGAAGACAGACAAGTAATTTCAGAATGGGAAAAAATTTACAAAGATGTAGATAACATATATGACAACTTACTTGTAGGAACAACTGAACGCTCAGCGCTTGAAAATTTTATTGAAGACAAATTACATCCACGATTTGTTTATTTTTCAGATTACAAAAAGATCCTTGGAAATATCGATCTTAACGAGTTTTTAAAAGAAACAAAAGGCATACGACCAAAGGGATTAGAATACATTGAGGAATTTGACAAGGCCGAAACAGTCAAGAATTTATTTTATTTAGCAGAACTTGATGCAAATAAACTGGAAGAAGTAGCAAACACTCCTTCAAGACTGATAAAACTTTTGCACACTACAAGTAGGAAGCTAAGTGAGAGATTAAATCCTGCATGGAAAGGTGATCCGATTCATGTTGAGCTTAGATATAATCCAGGAAACATATTGAGTGTTGTAATTTCTGATGTTCATAAAGATGGTACAGTTACAAACACTGGACTTTTGAACAGAAGAGCAGAAGGATTCAAGTGGACGTTTTCGTTTATTGTGAACTTTGCTGCAGAAACACAAAGATCAGAATTAAAGGAAGCGATATTACTTCTTGATGAACCTGCAAGAAATTTACATCCAACTCAACAGCGAGGAATTTCTGATTTGTTAAAAAATCTTGCAGGGTCTAACCAGATTCTATATGCAACTCATTCTCCGTTTATGATATTTGATTATACTCCAGGAAACTTGCTTGTTGTAGAACTTGATAAGAGAAAACATCTCAGTCACATTTATTACGATTATTGGAATGCCGATGACCAAACACTTACTCCAATTCTTTATGGCTTATCCAGGGGTCTTGTAGAGTCAATTATTGATAGAGAAATCGGATATAATTCAAGACCTGTCATTATTGTAGAAACAATGACTGATTCTATGTATCTAAATGCTTTTGATAGATTCTTAAAAGATCCTAACCTTTCTATGAACCCATTGAACATAGTTCCAGCATATAATAAAAATTCAGTTTTACCACTTGCCATATTTTACAGAAACCATGGTTACAACACATTTGTGCTTCTAGATAACACGGATCAGTCACGTCAGATTTCCACATTATTGCAAACAAATGGTTTCAAAGCAGTTCAGATGATATTTTTTGAACTTGGTGGTCAGCTAAAACAGGCAATAGAAGATCTCATAGTAGATGAAGATTATCTACATGCTGTCAATCAAACATATGAAATCAAACTAAGAAAGGAAGGATATACCAATCTAACTAGGGAAGCTCTTGTTGCAAAAGGTAAAAAGAGCATAATAGAAAATCTAAGCGAGATCTGGAGAGAAAATCAACATCTAGGCTGGGAAAAATTTGACCGTGAAGACATTTGTAGGTACATATGCGAAAAAATCGCACTTGAAGAAACTGAATTTTTGTCTGATAAGACAAAGGACCAATTCAGATCAATATACCGATTAATTGCTGAGAGAATAAGGCAAAACCAGAATATTGTTTCTGAGACTACCATTCCGCATAAAAGATAATTTTTCAAAAAATAGCTAGAATTTGTACTTTACTCATCTATGCCACTATTCCAAATGCAAAAAAAGTACTGGAATGAATAAAAGCTGGTTAAAGTTTAATTTGGAGAAAGATTTTGTTTTGTTATGAAATATACGTCAATTAGAACAATTCTTCTTTTAGTTTTACTTGCTTCTAGTTCATTTACTTCATTATTTTTTACAGAAGCACATGCCATAACTAATCTTGTTACAGTGACTGCCTCCAGTAACGATATGATAACAACTTTGAAATTTACTAACAATGCTGGAAATAATTCTGATATTAGTTCTGTGATTTTGCAGATTGGCCAAGGAGAGAATTTCAAGTCGTTTAAAACAGATAGTGGTTGGTTTGGCATAAAAAGTTCTGTCAACACACTGACCTTTACTTCTACAAACCCAATAAAAGCAGGACAATCAGCAAATTTCATTATTAAAACGGATCAATCAAATCCTGATATAATATGGAAAACACTAGATATAAAAAACAATGATCTTGGTTCTGGAGAGATCGGTGCTGTATCAAATGTAACTCCACCTACAAACGTAACTCCACCTACAAATGTAACTCCACCTACCAATCATCCAGGAATATTGGATGGCTCAAGTTTTAGAATTATTCCTTCCACGCCAAGTCCTGGCATTAATGTACGTGTTGTTGGTCAAAGCTTTTCTGCTACAGCAAATCTTGATTTGTATATTGGGAACAACAAGATTGATTCCTTTACAATTAATAATGGTAATTTTATAGTAACTACAAAAATTCCAGATGATCAACCAACTGGCAGTGTAAGTTTCTTTTTTAAAGATCAAAGTGGTAATTCAAAAACATTTAACACAATAATTCAACCAGTACATACAAGAGCTAATGCCGATAATCAAAATGTACCATTAACTCTCGTTGCTGATTCAATATACCATCGAGGAGAATCAAAGACACTTTCTGGAACTGCAACTCCTGGTAGCACTTTGACTATAACAGTACTAGATTCAAATGGCAATACAGCTACAACTTTTACAACAACCGCCGATAAAACCGGCCATTATTCTTATACCACTATAGTTCCCATTGATGCACCTTTTGGAGAATATACTGTTATAGTTTCTGATGGCAAAAACAAAATATCTAAAGCTCACAACATAGTAACAACTCATCAGATAATACTTTCAACATCGCAACAAGAAATTGATCCTGGTAAAACCATAATAATTAATTGTACATCTATTTCCAATCAACATGTAGCACTTAGAATTAATGATCCTACTGGTAATCAGATCTTTGTAAAGGATATCAATGTTACATCCGATGGAAAATTGGCAATAGCATATCCAGTTGATGTTGGAGCAGTAAAGGGTACTTACATAATAACAGCCTCACAAGGTGTAGACGAAGTTACTGTTTACTTTGGAGTTGGTGAAATGCCAGTGCCGCGGCTTATACTTTCAATGGACAAACTAAACTATCAAAACATAGATAAGCCTATTATCAGCGTGTCAGGTCCACCCACTTCAACTCTTAATTTAGTGATTGTAGATCCATCTGGCAAACAAAAGTTTGCAGATACTGTTTTGTTAGGACCTGATGGATTTGTTGCTTATCCGTTTAATGTCACATCATACACACCTGGAATATATTCAGCTGTAATCACCAGAGGAAATGATAAGGCAACGGCAGATTTTGCAATTGGTCTTATAACTGGTTCTGGAGCAATAACGATCAACACTGTAAAGGATACATATCTCTTAGGAGATCCCATCATAATACTGGGTAAGTCCAATGCAAACACAATAATCAAAGTTACCTTAACTGATCCCAACGGAGTAATTGTAAAATCTGAGGAAACATTCACGGATAAAGCTGGTATCTTTTCCTCAATAGATTTTAGAATTCCTAGTGATGGCACCGTAGGAACTTGGCAGATAGGTGCTACAAGTGGTATTAATCACAAAAGTCTTTCACTTATAATAAAATCAGGTCATGAAGGAATAAGTGTTAAGCTTGACAATGTTCCGCCAATTTATGTCAGAGGGGACATTGTCACGATTTCTGGCACCGGTGCTGGTAATGATGCTAATGTAATCATCAATGTGCTTGGTACTAACAGTACACAACTTGTATCTCTGAACATATCATCAACAAATGTAGGAGCTTTTAGTACAATATGGAAGATACCTCTCAGTTTCAGTCCAGGATCTTATACAATT
>DASSAF010000096.1:0-1816 GCA_035685565.1 Nitrosopumilaceae archaeon
AATTGAAAGAGATAGTGGAAATGGGTTTAATGTAATCAAAAACAGTGTAGCAGTAACATATTCCGATACTGGATTGATTCCAAGTAAACAATACTCCTATAGAGTATCAGCAATAAACTCTGCAGGTACAAGTAATCCATCTAATGTGGTGCATGCTACTACCACATCTGTACCAGTACAAACTATTCCTCAGAATTCATCTATGACATCACAAAATAATACTGGATCTACACAAACCACTAATGCTCAAGCAATTTATGAAGAAATTCAAAAAAGAATTGAAAATGCAAAACGATTACAACAGTTAATGCAAGCAAAATCTAAGGCAATCTCATTGAATGAAAATATGAATCTTGGATCTTCTATTGGCAATCCCTCTACATCTAATATGGGAACAACAGCTGAAAATAGACTATTATCAGTTGATTTTAATAATCTACTGTATCCTTTAATTGCTTTAGCTGGCGTGGGTATAATTGTTGCAGTTCTCTATGTGAAGAAAAATAAACTTTGGTTTAATTCTGATCTCAAACCGATGAATAAGCAGATAGGTGATTCTATGAAATACATAGAAAAAGATGATGATTTTGTAGAAGAAGATTATTCACTTATGATTCTAAGAAATAGACTTGCCAAAGGAGAAATAACAATTGAAGAATTTAACAGACTAAAAGATGCCCTTAAAGAACCCTAGGTAATTAATTTGAAGGAATCAACTCTTGCTAACTGATCATTTATCTGGGTTTGATTTTCATTACCATATGAAATCAAAATTCTGTCATTATCTTTGAACACATAATTAAGTATGTTTGGTACTTGGTGGTGATTGATGTAAAACTTTAGAGTATACTTGGCATCACTACAAAACGGTCTCTTGTCTGGAAATATGAAACATTTGTCAGTTAACCCTATGTGCAGTGACTCAAACAAATAACCCATAGTTACATTTGCTGCAAGCATGTGAACAGTTTCACCATTGTCCTTCTGAAATGATATGTAGGGACTTTTTATCTGATAAGCTGGAGTAGAATAATCAAACATCTGACCATAAATCATTGTTAACAATCCAGCATGAGTGTGAATTCCTCCAATAGGACCTGCTCCTGGCGGAACACCCGTAGGAGTTACATTAGTAGATAATACATAGAAATTATAACTTGAAATTGCAAGAACTGCTATGATGCCTCCAAAGATGCCAAGAGCTATTAGTTTGTACTTCATTTTTTGTTTCTGATGTTTTTCAACGTAACTTTCTCGCTCCTTTACTCGCTCTTCTCGATCTTTTTTGCCCATGAATTGATCAAACTCAAATTTTTACCCTAAATAATGGTATCTAGTAACCACTTTTCTCTGTGTTTTTATTGAACCTGTAAAATTGAACCCGAATTTAATGCATAAAAATTTCGATTGAATTAATAAGTTGAGAGATAGAATATGGCTAGACAATGGGCAAAAACAAAGATGTAGGTTTTGATAAAAAACATAATGACGAAAAACGACCAAGAAAGACCAGGAATAAGATAATTGCGATAACCATAATTGCAGCTATTGTGGCAACATTGGCAGTTGTTAGTTATAAATTAGATAACACCAAGGCGAATGATTTCCGACTAATTGATGAAATTGAATGTGATACTACTGAATACGTTACTTTTCATGTACATGCTCACCTTGACATCTTTGTTGATAGTCATCTACTAATCGTTCCTAAGTTTATTGGAATTGAAGGAAACACTTGTCTGTATTGGTTACACACCCACTCTACAGATGGTGTAATACACATCGAGTCTCCCAAAGAAAGAGGATTCACCCTAGG
>DASSAF010000097.1:0-4849 GCA_035685565.1 Nitrosopumilaceae archaeon
TTGTCTCCATTAAAGCAACTCAAGTCTGGAATCTCTCCAGGACAATTTAGCTGTATGCCAGGTCTTACGTTGGTAATAAAATCAGAAGATAACTCTCCTGCATGTGTAAAATCTGCAACCATACCAAAACTTGTGGCTAGAGGATGGACTACGGCAGTATCTCATTGGGTCTCATCTAGCTAGACACCATCACACAATCAAGTAAAAGAAACGCCTCTGTTTTGGTATCATTGACAAAATGTAATGTGGCAATAATTGGAGGTGGATTGCTTGGAACCTGTATCTCATACTGGCTTTCTAGCCTATATGATATCGAAGTAATAGTAATTGAGAAAGAACCAGAAGTTGCAATGCATACTAGTAGCAGAAACACCGGTGTGGTGCACTCTCCTTTTTATCTAAATCCTGAAAAAAAGGGCAAGCTTGCCAAAGCAGCCTTTGTATCTCATGATCTGTGGAAGAGGTTTGCAGAAAAAAAAGGATTAACATGGAAGACTGTTGGAACACTAGAAATTGCTTTAGATGAAACACAACACAAAATTTTAGAAAAATATCTAAAGTGGGGTGTACAAAATGGTATTTCAGAAAAAGATCTTGAACTACTTGACAGAAATGAGGTTGCAAAAAAAGAACCTAATGTATCATGTCACTCTGCAGTATTTTGTAAAACAGATGTTGCTGTTGATTATGGCAAATTAACGCAAGAGCTAAAAAATGAATCACAAAACAATGGAACAAAATTTTTGTTAAACCACAAAGTAGAATCAATTGAAAATAAAAACAAACCAGTTATAAATTTTGAAAATAAAACACAATTGTCATGTGATTTTGTGATAAACTGCGCAGGAGGATATTCACTTGACATAGCAAAAAAGTTTGGTGTAGCTGTGCAATATTCCAGTTTGCATTTTAGAGGAGAGTACTGGGTTGCACAAAAAGAATACACAGATCTTGTGAAAACAAACATCTACTCGGTTCCAAACTATCCAGATTTTCCATTTTTAGATCCGCACTGGATTTTACGGGCTGATGGAAGAAGCGAGGTTGGACCAAATGCAGTACCTGTACCAAGCCCTGAAACCTATTCTGGATATGTAGGAGACATGGCGACATTTATCTCAAAATTAATTGATGTGGTCACTGGGAATGCAAGAAATCTACTCCTAAATGCTGATTTTATGAATCTGGTTGCAAAAGAATGGCTAAGTTCTGTCTCAAAGGTAGTCATGATTGAGAGAGTACAAAAGTTCATCCCCAAAGTAAAACCTGAATATTTCTTAGAACGTGGAACAGCTGGAATTCGTACCCCTATTATAACACCAGAAGGAAAATTTTTGCCAGATGTTATGGAGCTTGAAGGTCCAAACTCATATCATATTTTAAACTATAACTCTCCTGGGGCAACTGGGGCGCCAGCTTATTCTGCATATGTTGTGAAATCATTGCAGGAAAAAGGACTATTGGATTACACTACACATACAAAAGAATCAATTTGGAATTTCGAAAAGACCATTTAACTCCATATGTTTACCAATTCCTTGAATAGCTTCTATTTTATGTGAAATCTCTATGATTTTGTTGTTGTCAACATGACCTTCACAGGTGCAATAAACTATCAAATCATTATGATACCAAACCAGTTGGTGCACTTTTGTTCTTGATACATGAGTAAAAGTAAGTTTGCCTAATGACTTGTTAAATTTCTGCTCTATCTGTTTTGTATTGTAGAGGTCTAGTGATAATAGTTCTTCTTTTCTTTGTGTTTTAACACTATGCTTTCCTTGTTTCATTTTATTTATGATTAATTCGCCTTCTTCTCCCATGATTTCCACGTAGCGCATGGTGTCATCTATTGCTAAAATTTCATACGCTAGTTTGGTACAATCCACGATTTTTCAAATCCTGAAAATACATCTTTATCCTTTGCGTGTAACTAAAATTACACACACTAGAGGGTTTTTTGGATCGCCTAAAAATTGGAACCAAACTTAATATTTTGTGGCACTCAAACAAGCTCGTGCTTCCAGAACACTGCTCTATTAGAGAAAAGGGTGTAGACTGCCCAATGCCTCCTGAATTTATCATATCTGTCAAGGTAAAAGACGATGAATACATGGTTGGTATAACATGTGATGGCCACAAAAAGTCATTTGTGGATAAATTAGGAATACTGCAAAAAGAGGGTAAGGTTCCAAATGGTACTATTTCCTTTACTGGATTAAAGGCAGTTGGCACAGACTGTATCAGAATGGACCCAAACGACCTGATTCAACTTTAGGTACATAAGTCCAGATAACTATACCATAAAACAATTGTCAAAATTAGAATCTGCAGAGTTATTTGCTAAAGAGAGACACTCTGGCATGACAATTGATGGTAAGACTCCATACTGGAAGCACTTGGAGGGAGTTGTAAACAGACTCAAAAACCTAGGAATTACTGATGAGGATCTCTTGTGTGCAGCTTGGTTACATGATAGTATAGAGAACGCTGTTACGACTTTTGATGATATTGAACAAAGATTTGGCAGCAAAGTCGCAGTCTTGGTTTTGGCATTATCAAAAGACAAGAATCTGTCAAATAAGGAAAGAGAACAACAATATGTCAAGCAACTAAAAGATGCATCATGGGAAGCAAAGCTCATCAAACTTTGTGACATATCTGCAAATCTCAAAGATCTAAAAAATACATCTTGGTCAAAGACAAAAAAGTCAAAAGAGGTAAAAAAGAAATTATATTATCTGAATTTAATAAAACCAGAACTGATCAAAAACAAATCCCAAATTCCTGGCATTTATGGTATAATGTCTGGAATAAATGAGGTATTGGTTTCATTTAAGCAAAGACCTGTAATTTTATGAGGGGATTTTTAGAACTTGGTAAATTGGTTTTTTACCAGATAATGAAAATATTAGATTTTTGACACAAATTTCAGCCATTTTACTTCGCGTTTCTACTGTAGAGCTACCGCTATGAGGCATTATTACAACATTTTCCATTTTAGAAAGGGGATGATTGGAACCAATAGGTTCTTTTGCAAAGACATCAAGGCCAGCTCCAGCAATCATCTTTTTTTGTAATGCAAAAACCAAATCTTTTTCATTAATTATTTTTCCACGTGCGGTATTTATCAAAAATGCAGTCTTTTTCATTTTTTTAAATAATTTCAAATTTACAATTTCATTTGTTTCTCTAGTATGAGGTGCATGAATACTTAGAACATCACTTTTTCTAAACAATTCATCCAATCCACAATACTTCACTCCTAGTCTTTTCTCCTCTTTTCCAGAAAGCCTAGTTCTGTTATGATACAAAACATTCATCTCAAAGCCTCTGGCTCTTCTTACCACTGCTTTCCCAATTCTTCCCATCCCAAAAATTCCCAGAGTTTTTCCATAAAGATCGGTTCCCAAAAACTCGTTTGGCCCAAATATTACCTTCCACTTTCCTTTACGAATCAATCTGTCTCCCTCCACAATCTTTCTAAAAACAGCAAGCAATAATGCTATAGTAAGATCAGCCGTAGCTCGTGTTAACACCTCAGGAGTATAGCTTACAATAATTCCATTTTTTTCAGCATGTTTTACATCAATATGATCATAACCCACACTATAGGTGCTAATTGCAGCAAGTTGGGATGCAGCATCAATCACTTTTCTATCTATTCTATCATATGGATAGCAAACAAGCCCATCCTTGTTTTTTATCTTTGATATCAACAAATCTTTTGGCATTGGAATTTTGCCAGTATGAATTTCTACATCGTATAGTTTTCGTAATTCCTTTACAGCAAAGTCATGCAATGGTCTAGTAAGTAAAACTTTCACAACTACCTTCTTCACAAAAAGATAGATTTTAAGCTTTGATCCATTAAAAGATAACCGTTTTAACACACGATGTCATATCTTAGTATTATGGAGATAATGGGAAGAGGTTTTCGTCAGATAATGCAAGAATCACCAGGCTACTTTCACATTGGCCTAAAATATTTCGGTTACAAATTTTTCAATAAAAAAAGTCCAATCTACGGCTCTGCAGATATAATCAACGTATGCAATTTACACTGTACACATTGTTACTGGTGGTTAAACAGAAAAGAAAATGAAGAGCTAACAGTTGAAGAATGGAAAAAAATCATTGATGAAAAATTCAAGAAAAAACACATTTTCATTGTTACTTTGGTAGGAGGCGAGCCAACAATGAGGATGGATGTCATAAAATTATTTGTCAAAGAATTTCCAAAGCGAGCATGTGTTGTATCAAACGGTACATTCCCACTCGAAAAAATCAAGAACTTGTACTTTTACTGGATATCAATAGATGGCACACAACAAGTCCATGATAGTATCCGTGGAAAAGGTGCGTATGAAAAGACAAAGAAAAACATCATGGATTACATCGAAAAAAATGGAGAAAATGCATGGAAGGATATTTGGATCTCTATGACAATTAACTCACAAAACTACAGGACGGTCAATGATGTGATAAAAGAATGGCAACCAATTGTAAATAAAATAGGGTTCCAATTTCATACACCGTTTACAAAAGGTGATCCCTTGTGGCTTCCGTTTGGACCAGAAAGAACCAAAGTAGTAGATAATATCATTGCAATGAGAGCAAAATATCCTGATTCTATCATAAATCCAGTAAAACAATTAGAATTGATGAAGAAAAACTGGGGTGGGAAAGGAACCACGCCTGTTGACTGTCCAACTTGGGCTATTTTATCCGTGGACCATCTGGGAAGAGAAAAGATGCCGTGCTGTATTGGAAGTGCAGAAAAAAATTCCATGAAACCAATTTGTGAAGAATGCGGTCTTGGATGCTATTCTGTAATGGTTGCAAACGG
>DASSAF010000098.1:0-3813 GCA_035685565.1 Nitrosopumilaceae archaeon
CACATGGCAATATGATATGTGCAAAACCTGATATCGTCATTATTTTCTGGTTTGGTTTAATTTTTGCGCCATCTTTTTTTAGAATTTTTACTTTACATCCTCTTGAGACAAAGATGTATCTTACATATTGCACTCCTGCAACCACTCCTTCTTGTCTTGAAATTATACTTGCGGTGATTTTTTTTCTTGGTAAAAGATTACTTGTAATGTCTCCTTTTCCAATATCTTCAGCTAAAAAATTATCTAGCGCTTTTCTTGCACGTATGTGCAATCTAGGTTACCTTGAGAGCGTACTTACCCATTACTGTTATACCCAAAGTTTTTGCAACCACTGATGTAGCTGGATCAACTATGAGAATAGAGCCACGCCAATCTGGCGTCAGATCTGCTGATTTGCAATTAGGGCATACTTTACCTATTGTTACAAATTTACATTTTCTACATGCCATTTCTTTTACCATATTAATCTCACTTTGCTTCTACAACTTTCTTGACTTTTTCAGCCGGAGGAGATTTAGCTTTTTCAGTTTGAGCTTGTGGAGTTTTAGCTTTTTCAGTTTGAACTGGTGGAGATTTTGCTTTCTTTATCTCTTCTTCTATCCATTCATCTGCACCAAGGAAAGGCTGTCTGCATGTAATGCCTATCTTCATAGCTGCAGTTTTTCCAAGAGAAACTGCAGTTATTCTTGCACGAAGTGTAGTACCAATTCTCATTGTTCTTCCACTTTGATTAGCTAGTATCAAACCAGATTTTACATCGCTTTTTAGATAATCATCCATAATTTGTGATAAATGTAATAATGCGTCAGTTGCCCCAATTCTTACAAATGCGCCAAAGTCTGTAATTTCAACAATCTCTCCCCTGACAATTTCTTGAAGTTTTGGATAAAATGTCAAAGCTGTAAATTCAACTTTGTGATATGTGCCTCCATCACCAGAAACAATTTTCCCCATTTTTTGAACCTTGGTATCTAAAATCATAATTACATAACCAAGTTCGGGATTTATCATGCTCTCATATTTTTCTCTAAGTATGGTAGTTGCTGCCTTTTTGAGAGACTCGCCAAACAGTTTAGGCGGAATCCTAACTACATCAGTAAGTGTAGATATAGAAAACATCTAAGAAATTTGATAAATTTTCAATTTATGAATCTTTGGATGATAAAATTAGGCATTTTTGCCTATGTTTAAATATTGTACTGGGATTTTTTCAATTTATGGTATCTGTAGACGACATACTTAGGACCTTAAGCACAGTAATTGATCCTGATCTAAAAAAAGACATTGTTTCTATGGGAATGATTAAAGATCTAGAAATCAACAACAATGATCTAAAATTTACACTTGAACTTACAACTCCGGCATGTCCATTTAATGATCAAATCGAAGAAGACGTTAGAAAAGCAGTAGGTACGCTAGGAAATTTAAAACTTGATCTAAAAGTAACTGCCAAAGTGATGGAAGGCCGTGCACTAAGCATGGACGAAATGATGCCGACTGTAAAAAACATCATAGGTGTAGCAAGTGGTAAAGGAGGAGTAGGTAAGACAACAGTTTCAGTTAACCTTGCACTAGCTTTGGCACAGAGTGGTGCAAAAGTAGGGTTGCTTGACGCTGACATTTACGGACCTAGTGTTCCGTTGATGCTTGGAATGGGAAAAGCTGTAATGGAAGTTGAAAACAACAAGCTACAGCCAGCTGAATCAAACGGACTAAAAGTAGTTTCATTTGGATTTTTTGCTGACCAGGATCATCAAGCTGCAATTTACAGGGGTCCTATAATTTCAGGAATTGTCAAGCAGTTCCTTGTTGATACAAACTGGAGTGACTTGGATTATCTTATTGTAGATCTTCCACCAGGTACTGGAGACATCCCCCTAACACTAGCTCAAACTATTCCAATTACTGGAATATTGGTAGTAACAACACCACAAGATGTTGCAAGCAATGTTGCTGTAAAGGCATTTGGCATGTTTCAAAAACTAAATGTGCCAATCATAGGCATAATAGAAAACATGAGCTATTTCAGATGTCCTGACTGTAAAAAAGATCATCATGTCTTTGGGAAGGGTGGGGCAAAAAAAATTAGTGAAAAATATGGTATTCCATTTCTGGGCGAGATTCCACTAAACCCTGGAATCATGGAAGGTTCTGATTCAGGTAGGCCTGTACTGGTAACAGATCCAAAATCTGCACACGCATCTGCGTTTACCAGTGTAGCAAAAAACGTTGCAGCAAGATGCAGTATATTGGCAGCTCAGCTAAACGAGGAAATGAAGGCAGAAGTAGCTACACAAAAATAGTTAAAAACAAAGATATCTTGTGCATCTTCCAGACAGACTGCGAAACAAGCTAAAAAAGCCACTAGGTATTTTGGTTAAAAATTCTGATGTAACTAAAGAAAGTATTTTGAAGAACATACCTACAGGATCATTTGTAATTTCAGTAGGTGATGCGACGACTGAAAAATTAATCAAGTATGGAATTATTCCATCGTTACAAATTATAGATGGCATGGAAAAGAGAATTAAAAGAAACTTACCATCCGGAGATGTAAAAACTAGTTTAAACTGTAGCAATCCGCCAGCAGAAATTACAATTGAAAGTGTAAAGACAATAAAAAAAGCATTCCAGTCTACAAAACCAGTAAGGATTACTGTTAATGGAGAAGAAGACTTGTTGGTTTTACCTGTAGTGGTGTATGCACCTGATCACTCGGTAGCTTTGTATGGTCAGCCAAATGAAGGACTCGTAATTGTACCTATAACTGCAGAAATAAGAAATAAAGCTCAATTCATGATGGATTCTATGAATTAGTAGAGGACGATGTTCTCGAATACAAACATCAAGAAATACTTCACAAAATATGAATTATAATTCCTATCTGTGAACCACTATGTTGCCTATTGATAAGGTGCCGCTCTTTGTGTAACTCAACTCATTTATTGTAATTGAGAACTTGTCATTGTTACCTAGATTGCCATTATCTTCTACTGTTACAGTAAATGTAAAGCCAGAATTACCATTAACTTTGGCAGTACCACTAAATGTTCCATGAATACCATCAGAATTGACATTAAATGATGTAATGGATACACTTTGCAAAAGTATCTTTCCTGTCTTGTCCACGTACTGTATTCCTCCCTTTATTGCAGTTCCATTGGATTTTACATCAAATACAAATTTTGTGTTACTGTCCAAGACTCCAATTCCTGTCATTCTCCCTGATGTAATGCATGGTTGGTTTATGACAGGGTTGCCTGTTATGGTAACAGAATTATTGATAATACCGCCGCATTGATTGGTTATGGTGCCAGAGTTGGTGAATTCGCCATTATTGAAGAGAGTACCGGAATTTATTATGATACCATCATTTGATGTGTTTATGCCAAATCCGAAGTAACCAGAATTATCTAGCGTACCACTGTTGCTAAAAATACCATCAAAAGTGATGTCAACATTTCCCGAGTTGATAAATGTGCCACTGTTAATTTCTAGTGTGCCAGACTCACCGCCATTGATAGTGCCAGAGTTTGTAAAAGTACCAGATGTTATGATCTCACCGCTGCCAATATCGAATTGGTCTAAATTTATTGTGCCAGTGTTGGTGAATTCGCCAGAGTTGATTATTTGGGTACCAAATCCAGTCATTTGTATGGTACCGGCGTTGTTGACAGTAACGCCTGATGGAATTGTGATCAATAGATCTGGAATTATTACCGTATCGGTTGAACTGATTGTGATTGGCGGAATTGCTCCGCCCCAAGTTGCAGAATCATTCCAGTTCCCGCTCTGTGTTGCTGTAAATGCAGT
>DASSAF010000099.1:0-2394 GCA_035685565.1 Nitrosopumilaceae archaeon
TAAGATGAAAACTATGAAAATGTGGTCAGTTGTTATCAGAATTAAAAAAAATGATACTGTGAAGGGAAAACGTGTCCATATACTAATACTTGACATTCTGAAAAAGGGAAAAATTTCTGGCGCTACAGTCTGGACAGGAACAGGTGGATATGGCAAACGAGGGGAATCCAACATACATGTAGAAGGAATATCAGTTAACATGCCGCTTGTTATTGAAGTAATTGACGAATTATCAAAACTTGAAAAGATACTGCCAGAGATAAAAGAAATAGTTGGTGATAACGGCCTGATTACTATGAACGAAGTTGATATGATCTGAATTTACCGTTCTAAACATAATCCACAGTTAGGACAGAAAAAACTCGGTTAGTTTTACGCTATTATTTTTTGATCTGGAATCTCAGTTAGTGTAAAGACAAATCTAGAGCCCTCGAATTCTGTAGTGCCCTCTCTTTCCCAGTTTACCTGGTATGATTTTGTCAAATGTCCTCCTATTATGGATATTACCTTTGGTACACTCTCATACAACCGTTCAACTTTTTCCTTGTCACGAGTCATGATAAGTGACCTACGTCTTTTCATGAGATATTTGATAGCTACGTTTTTGTGCATATGTCCTTCTACCTCTATCTTTTCATTGCCAAGATCAATGGTGAAATTTCGTTTTCCCATTGGATAAAACTAGACAAAATTCTACAAAAGGATGAGGAGTAGCAGAAAGATAGTAAAAAGAGCACAAATTATGACAATTATATGAGTAATGATAATTTTTACAATGAGTGTGAGACAGAAATTACATTTTTCTTCAATTGGTTCTTATCTTACTTTTACCATTCTAAAAAAGCCAGACGATGAAGAGGAGTTAGAGACATGATACAAGATGAATGCAAATTCAGTGACTCTGAGTACTGGCATAGACTTTTATTAAAATTTTTAGACATTAATATAATTGGGTTTTGAAAAACGTGAGATAGTTCTGATTATAGGTATTTTGTTTTTAATGATAGGCATGTTGCCATTTATTGCTCCTGTTTATGCAGTTGTAATATCGGTTGCAATTTATTTTGGCGTGCGCGTATTTGTTGGAAGAAGAAAAAAGCAAATACAAAAAATTATGGGAGAGGGAATGTGTGCAGTTTGTGGGCAAAAAATTACAAATAACAAATGTCCACAATGTGATACACAAAACCAAACTTAGTGTACGTTCTTTTCGTCATTACTACCTTGATTTTAATTCATTGAGGCAAAAGATTGTCTCATTCTCAATATAGAACAAGTTCTACGTACGGCTTATAATGTATAAAGTAATATGTTATTCATGCCTGCTTGTACATATTGGGCATTAACAACTAGCTCAACTTTTACTCTATCAATACCTAAAATTGCAATATTTGTGATGAAATGATAGTGCAGATGAGAGACCCTAGATTATATCTTGTAATTGGATTTTTGGCAGTGGTCATGCTATGTGTTCAAGTAAATCCTGTAATGGGACAACAAAGTTCTATTGCTAATAATGTGGTGATAAATGAAGTTGAAACAGACCCGCCAGGTGACGATTCTAAATCAATATTACAATGGGTAGAGCTGTACAATCCAACATCACAACCAGTTAACATTGGTGGTTGGACAATTGGAGCTACAACTGGTTTGCGAAATACATACACGATTTCTGCTGGTACAAATATTCAAAGTGGTCAATTTTTGACATATACGTATGGGCCCTTATGGTTTCCACATATTGGTGCAATTGTTCAGCTGAAAGATGCAAATGGTATGGTCATAGACCAAACTCCTCCATTAAATGATCAGCAAAATGACTTTAACAGTTGGCAGAGAATTGCAGATGGACTTAATACAAACTCTACCAGCGATTGGACATTCAAAATAGCAACCACAGGTAACTCAAATGGAAAACTAGCTTCAACTGGAACTTCTTCTGCGCTCAGTATCGCAGTTGCGACTGATAAAACAAGCTATATTTTTGGTGATGTAGTAAAAATAAGCGGCCAAGTTTCAAAACAAGTTAACATACTTGGTCTAAGCTATATTCCAGAACAAATCAGCATAGTTGTTACAGGACCTGGATTTCAAAAAACAATTACAGTGTATCCTGATATTCATCTTCAATTTGAAACAGATTTGAAAACTGATTCAATATTGGGATTTAATGAAGGTACTTACAAAGTCTATGTAACTTATTCAGATGCGTCAGCAAATATGCAATTTACCTTAAATGAACAAGCATATGTTCCACCACCGCAACAAGCGCAAACTATACTTACATTTGCCACTGACAAACCATCTTACATTCTGGGAGATCCGATAAATATTGTGGGAAATGTTTCAAAAATCATCCCGTTTACTTCTGTGACTTACAAAGTATATGATCCC
>DASSAF010000100.1:0-6935 GCA_035685565.1 Nitrosopumilaceae archaeon
ACGGTGCACGAGCTTCTGGAGTAATCTGGGTACCAACTGGTGCAACAACAATCGGTGCAAACAGCCATCTAATAGGAACTGTAAACGGCGCACCAATTACAATCGGTGCAAATTCTGATATCAACGGTATGGGTCCAGCAAAGGTAATGGCAGATACATATCAAACAGATTTCATAAATGAGGTCAAAGAGTGGAGTAAATCCTCATCATCCATCTCTGATGCGACTTTGTTAAACGACATGAATATGCATGGAACACACATTCCATCTTGGTTCAAGAAGGTAGCGGAATGGGCATCTAGTGGCCAGATAGACCAAAATGACTTTGTAAATGCTGTAAAGTACGTGCATGAAAATGAAATGACAAAATAAAAAATTGAATGGTACTCATTACAGTTCTGACAGACTCCATCTTACTTGTATTTCTGATATAATTTGGTATAAAAAAAATTAGAAAGGAGTTTGTATCTGGTCTTTCAGGATTCAGACTTGTGAGAGTCTGTAAGGAATAAAAAAATTCTATTGCGAGTCTACGTCTTTCTGCTTGGCTTTATCGTCTTTTGATTTTTGTTGGGCTACCGCCTTTTTGGTGCTTTCTAGGTATGCTATAGTAGTTCCCAAGTTCCCAAATCCCATTGAATTAAGTGATTCTGATGGAATCATGACTATGGTATTTCCTTGAACCTTTATGGACTCATATAGCATGTTGGACTGTCTTAGCGCATATGCCACAGGATTATCGGCATATACTTTTGCTGCCTCTAGAAATTTCTGTGCTACCAGAACTTCGGACTCTCCATATGTCACTCTCGCGCTTTTTTCACGCTCAGCTTGAGCTTGCATTGACATTGCAGACTCCAATTCTTGTGGTATTATTACCTGGCGAATCTCTACACCGGTTACTTCCATTCCCCAGTTACTTGCCTCACTTGAAATTATGGTCTTGACATGTTGATTGATTTCTTCTCTTTTTGAAAGCACGTCTTGGAATAATGAAGAACCAATGTTATTTCGAAGTGTTGTCTGAGAAACCTGTTGTATCATTTGATTAAAATTCTCTACATTTAGTATTGCGTCTTTAGCTCGCTCTTCTATTATTTTGTAACGAAGTATGGCATCAATGGTTACTGGGACATTATCTCTTGTTAACATTCTTTCGGCTTTGAATTCGCTCACTTTTTCTCTTACATCTACAACAAGTATGTTATCTGCAAAAGGCAGCCTAGTTTGAACACCTGGACCTACCTGTCTTTGATATTTTCCCAGTCTTAGTATCACTGCTCGCTCATATTGTTTGATAATCATTAAAAATGCAGAGATGATAATCGATATGCCCAAGGCAAGCGATCCGTAGATTAACAACGAATTATCAATTGATAGTCCAGCACCAATGCCAATGATGAGAATCAGCACTCCTACAATAACGTGGGATCCAGAACCCTTTTGTCTAACCAACCGTTCTGCAAAATTAAATGGCGAATATCCAGTAGACAATTATTTTTTACCAATTACTATGAACACACGCCTGCATTTAAAGTGAGGAGTATTGATTCTAAAAGTAAGAAACCATAATAATTGTGCAAATAAACTTGGCTTAAATATTTCTTGTAAAATTTCACTCTAATTGTTATAGATTAAAAATTCTATCAAAAGTCTTTTTGCTTACAATCACCAATATGTTGTATGGTAAGTAGGGAAACTGCCTACATTATGATAAATTGCGAAGTAGGTTATGAAGAATCTATAATAGAGCAGCTAAGAACTATCAAAGGCGTCAAGGAGGTGCAAGGTGTGCTTGGAAATTTCGATATTTTAGCAAGGATCTAAGTGCCATCAATTGCAGATTTAAGAGAAATAATAACCTCGAAAATTCGAAAAATACAAAAAATTCGTTGTACTACAACTGTGATTTGTTCTAAAAACGGCAGATCTGATGAAGATGTTATCTGTTGAAAACAATATTAGCAACAACGGTATCATCATTTATTGTTCTCAAGAATTCTTGTTGCAATAGATGGTTCGAAATCTGCAAAAAAGGCGTTTGAAGAATCAATTTATCTTGCCCAAAAATGCAATTCAAAATTGGATGTGGTGCATGTTGTATCATGTGAATTGGGTGGTGATAGTGCAACAACGTTTGAGCTAATAGATGAGCTCAAAACCAAAGCCGAAAAAATGCTAGACGAGTATAAAATTCAAGCTGCAAAAAATAATGTATCTGTAGAAATAATGGTAATTCAAGGCGATCCTGCACAGGTAATAATTGAGCTTGCCAAAACCAAAAGTCATGATTTGATTATTATGGGAACACGGGGCAAGAGTGCTTTTCAAGAATTGCTAATTGGCAGCGTATCGCAAAAAGTAATGCATCATGCTAGTTGTCCAGTTATGGTCATTCGATAGAATTTCAAAAAAAAGAAAAGTAGAAGGAGGGTCCGAGGTATCTCAATTTACTACCTTCTACTTGTTTCAGAATATATCTTCTGCAACTTTGATGCAAACTCTTTTTTTCCTTCTGATTGCAATAGCATTGATTGCCAGATCTTGCCAAATGATTCGATGGCAGCATCAGCAGATTTGTCCATAGTAGGTCCAAACGCAGATTCTATCCTTTTCTTTAGCTTTTCAACTTGGACTTCGTGCATTGCCTGAAAGAATGACTTGTGCCACATCATCATAGAGTGTTCTATTGGATCCATTGTTTGGCAACCACAACATTCATCGTATGATTTTTCAGAGCCGCATGCGCATGTTGCATGTCCTTCCATTTTGCATGATTCGTCGTTGCATTCCATATTACTTTCTTATAGTTGATATAGAAAAGTAAGTATATAAATTGTAAAGTAACTTGGTTGAAAGTAAGTGAGATTTTAGTAAGTTGATGTCGCAAGAGCTAAAAATAATTTTTTACAAAAGTGAATTCAAAATAAGACAATGATGGTATATGGTCTTGCAGAATTAATTTTATATTTTGATTATTCCCTGATGTACTAGAAACTTTATTGCACTAACAAACTCGTCATCAGATATCTTGCCTTGGGCCCAAAATCCGGCAATCCCTTTTACCCATACTGGTATTCCATGAGAAGAAATTGCACCTAGTGCATCTGTTGGACTTGATATTGAAGGCAAGCTCTGTGATACCGTTGGTAAAATGGTACTGGTATAATTCTCATCTTGATTTTGCGGCACTACATTATATGGAACTTGGTTTCCAAAACAGCTCTTCAAGAAGCTAGTATACTTGTCATGAGTTGACTTTAGCTGTGATATCTCAGGCAAGTTGTAAAATTTTTCTTTTGCATATTGCATCCAGGTGCCGTTAAACTGGCCTGAAGCTTGGTCTGATTTGAACTGTTGATGCATCTTGTTTTTTAGATCATTGCCCTGTTGCATTGTTGTTGCAAGCTCTTGTCTTGCATGGGACAGATCATCCTGGCTACATGTGGTGCTAGAAGCATTTGGTCTCATCATATGTCCTGCAGCTCCGCAGCTTTTCAGAATAGAACTATATTTTTGATAGTCAGATTTTATCTGGGAAATATCAGAGCTTGAAATCTTTTCATGTGAATATTGTTCAAATGTTCCATTGTACTGTCCCAAGTTGTGTGCACTCTGCCAGTCGGTATAATACTGTGTCCTAAGATCTGCCATTTTCTTTTGAATATCAGCCAATCCTTGTTTTGCTGCAGCGGTCTCATCTTGGGTGCAGGAAGCACCTGTCTGGTTGTATTTCATTTGTATATTTTCTGCAGCATTATGTTGTCCAACCATATCATTTGATTCTGCATTAACAAGACCAATTGTAGATAGAGAAATCACTAGCAAAATAATTGGTGCGGCAGTTAATTTTGGATCCAAGTAATAGATTGAAATTTTTATGATACAAAAGGATTGGTCAGTAACGATGCTATACATACTGCCTCTCATTCGGAGATTACCAAAATTGAAAAATCACAAGACATCATAAATTCAACTCACTAGATTCTAAAAAGACAATGACCATATCTTTTCTTTTAAGGAAATGGTTTTTGAACTAGCTGTCAGTTCAAGAACCATCAAATCCCAGATTAATGATAGATTTCAAAAACTGGCAGAATTATCAGTTGTAACCTAAGTCAGGACTTGTTACGATTCTTCATTTTTTCAATATACTCCATTAGACGTTTGACAGTTTCATCATCTCTGTTTTTTTCCCTATTTTTTTGAATCATTTGATATAATTGCAAGATAGTTTCTTCGCTTGGATTGGATCTTTCGAACATCTCTCGCTTAATTCCGTATCGTTCTATTACCTTCCACATTTTCTCTAAAGACGGCTCTTCATCCATTTTTGCTATATTATACCGGTGCAAAATAAAGATTTTTGAACAGATCAAAGGTCATAATGCTGACAAATTTGTATGTTAACCTGACACAAATGTAAGCAGGGCTTAATTGTTTTACCGACAATAGTAAATTAACAATGACATTAGAACCATGGGAAATAGCATTACTTGCAGATGATTTTGAGTTTTATGACTAACCTCATTATTATGGAAAAAGAGAATTATCTTGGGTACAATAATGATTTGGTAAAAAAGGCGCTGGTTAGTATGTCTATAGAAAAAGCCTTACTTGATGTCGGAACAGGAACATATGACGAAGTTGCCCATGAACTTTATAAAAGATATCATTCTTACTTTCAAGACTGTTATGAACATCCTGAATTTTTGAGTGAAATACTCACGCAATTATACGGTAATGCTGGCAAATACGTTGTAGATTCAATCAAAAAGCAGTTAGAAGAATTTTCTGATAATAACCAGATTACAAGAGTGTTGAAAGTAATCAGTAAGTAACCCCTGAAACTGAACAGTGTCAATTTTTCATTGTAAACACCCAACTTCTTAACAGAACTAAAATTTATTGAAAAATTCCATTTATTTTTGGTTTTTTATAAACCAAAAAATTCTGTGGTACTTGTGGATTCTAAAGGCCTCGACCTCTCTAGTTGAAGTCTCTGTAGTTTCCTGTATTTTCTAAGATCCTTTATTGCATAGATTGGACAAAATATTATAGCTCCTATTGCTATTACTGGAATGACATCAATAACAAGCGTGCAAAGGCCAACGCAAAACCCTATGCTGTTTAATATGATTCCACGCTTTGCTTTTTGTATTTCATCCATGTAGTATAGTTGTTATCAATGTAGATATTTTCTATCTACTAGAATTGTAAATATTTGCAAAAGTAGCTAACTATTTCTTATATTGAAGAATTTACAAATGATACACATGTCTTACAAAACACTTCCGTTAAAATGGATCAAAAAAAGAGAATTAGTAATTTTAGGAATAGCCGTCGCATTTATTGTACACTTTTCTGGAGTGCCATCTATATTTGTGACATATTTAGGAACATTCCCTTTTGGAGTATTGATGGTTGGTGCTGGATTGTCTGTGTTGGTGTATAGCTTATTGGAAAGAAACCGTACCAGTAAGATTTTGTAATGTATCTAGAAAAATAATTTCATATCTCAAAAATAAAAAATTGAGTAGCAGTTTTGTAGCAAGCCTTACAGGACAACTCTCATTTCAAATGTAAAATTTATGCAATTGAATTTTAGATAGTTAGGCTAAATAGATAATGATCTGTTGAAATGCCAAAATGGAATCAATTTTATCGCTAAAATTCCGGCTTCTTTATCTTTTAGCTTTACATACCAATGTTAAAGATGGAACCGTAGCGGGAAATTATCTACCAACCCCCAATCTTCTGTTACGGTTCTACCTTGTTTTTTCTAAAATCATGAATGATTCATTATCTATTTTCATGAATTTCAAGAAATATGAAATCTAAACTTCCTAGAAATCAAGACTGCCCCGCTGATTGATATGGCTACTACCAAGACGGCTATAGGACCAAATTCAGGGACCGCAACAACTTGTGAAAGATTTGAATTCATATGCGCTATGTCATCTGGGTTTATCCCGTGGTTTTCAAAACAATTTTCTATTGTTATCATTTTTTGATATCCTTGACCTTGAGCAAGGTGAGTGTGCAAATCCCCTAATGATATTGTTGGATTTGAGCTTTTAATTGCATTTACTGCCGCATTATACGCATTTACCAAGAATTGGTATTGTTCGCCCACATCAGTTATGAAATGATTACCGGTGGCATCAATGTATTCATAATCTTCAGTGTAACAAAATTTTTGTATTGAACCACTTATCGCGTATGTAAACGGCTCATTTCCAATCAGGATTAAAATTGAAGACATCATAACCAGCATGAAAAGTACAACTAATCTCTTCAACAATCATTGTTTTGCAGGACTAGAACATTAACTTTTCAGCAAATCATAAATTCAAATAAATAAACTGCAAAGGACTCGCTCAATGCTTTCAAATTAGTAACAGATTAGTCCATAATACTGACATGGATGTAAACGCGGCTTAATAGTTTTACAGACAAATTAATGATATGGTAAATGCATGCAAAATTAGGGGTCGTCAAGTACATTTTGTATCTACTTCCTTGTAGGCAATATGTTACAAAAAATCTTAGCTTTTAGTATTGTTTTTATTGCAATTCATTTTTCTCTAGCATCTGCTCAAGTCAATGATACTGCTGATTCATCCAATATGACAGATCCTAACATACTTGGAGATATGCCAGACCAGACAAACTCTACATCTATAGACCAAACAAACTCTACATCTATAGACCAAACAAACTCTACATCTATAGACCAAACAAACTCTACATCTATAGACCAGACAAACTCTACATCTATAGACCAGACAAACTCTACATCTACCAACCAAACAAACTCTACATCTACCAACCAAACAAACTCTACATCTATAGACCAGACAAACTCTACATCTATAGACCAGACAAACTCTACATCTATAGACCAGACAAACTCTACATCTATAGACCAGACAA
>DASSAF010000101.1:0-1650 GCA_035685565.1 Nitrosopumilaceae archaeon
TGAAGAATTTAATTTTCCAAATAAGATCTATAGAAAAAATGAGAGGTGATGGTATGAAAATACCTCAATCATCAGAAGTGGCGGCAAGGCAAATAATAAGAAAATCTATAACAGCTCGCAGGGATATGAAAAAGAATGAAATATTGACCACCGATATGATTTCTATTAAAAGACCAGAAGGAGGTATTGAACCAAAATATCTTGATCAAATAATAGGAATGAAAATTAATACGGATATAAAAAGAGATTCTCCTATTCATTGGCATGAGATCTATTAATCATTCTATGAAAAAACCATCAAGCAAGATTTTTGATTTATCAGGAAGAGTAGTAATATTAACTGGTGCTGCTGGATTACTAGGCACTAGATACGCAGAAGGACTTAGTCAGGCAGGTGCGAATGTAGTATTAGCAGATATAAATTATTCAGGATGTAAAAAAATTGCAAAAGAGTTAGAGGCAAAATACAATGTTAGCCCACTTGCTATCGAATTTGACATTACTAACCAAGAATCAGTTAAAAAAATGGTATCCATAACACTAAAAAAATTCAAAAAAATTGACGTTCTTGTAAATAATGCAGCGTTCAATAATAGAAAAAAAAATGAGTCTGCCTCCTTTGAGAAATTTTTACTTTCTACATGGAATAAAACATTATCTGTAAATTTGACAGGGATGTTTTTGTGTACGCAGGAAGTAGGCCAAATTATGTTAAGGCAAAAACACGGAGTTATCATCAATATTGGTTCTATTTATGGAATGGTAGGAGCAGATCAGCGAATATATGGAAAGAGTGAGATCAATTCATCAATTGCTTATGCAACTACAAAAAGCGGAGTGTTGAATTTTACTAGATACTTGGCAGCATATTGGCATAGAACTGGGATACGCGTAAACAGTCTATCTTTGGGAGGTGTTGAAAATAATCAAGACCCCGATTTTATAAAAAATTATTCATATAGAACCATCTTAGGTAGAATGGCTCACAAGGATGAGTATGTGGGAGCATTATTATTTTTGGCATCAGACGCATCATCATATGTCACTGGTTCTAATCTTGTCGTAGATGGCGGATGGACTGCATGGTAATTCGACAATAATTATGATGACACAGCCAAGATCTCCAAATAAGAGGATAACTGTGATGATTCAGACTAGGACTGGGTCCAGTAGACTACCTAGAAAAGTTCTTGCAAAAATTGAGAATAGGTCTATGATTTGGCATGTAATTAATAGAGTTAAAAAAATAAAAACAGTACAACAAATTGCATTAATTACTACAAAAGAAAAAAACGATGAAGTTTTACTTAAAATAGCTAAAAAAAATAAAATCATTGGTTTTGCTGGAGACAAAGATGATGTATTAAACAGGCATTATCAATGTGCATTGTCATATCATGCTGATCCCATAATTAGAATCACTAGTGATTGTCCGCTAATTGATCCAAATCTCGTAGAAAAAATGCTGGAATTCTTTTTATCTCATAATTATGACTATGTATGTAATGTTTTACCTCCCACATATCCCGATGGTTTGGACATAGAAATTTTTTCATTCGATATTCTGAAAAAGGTGGCAAATAGCGCCAAATTAAAATCAGATAGAGAACATGTTACAACATATATTAGAAATAATCCTTCCAAATTCAA
>DASSAF010000102.1:0-1768 GCA_035685565.1 Nitrosopumilaceae archaeon
CTTCTCCTGGCCATTTTATAACAATCTAAAAAATTTTTATTTATCTCATTTTTTAATGAATTGCTTTTGAAGATTAACATTAGTTCAGTTTGCGAATTACTTATCGACCTGAACCATGAGTTAGTCTCTTTTTCAGGTTGATATTTCTGTATTAATAATTGCATAAGCAAATTAACCATGTGACTTTCAGCTTCTCTTTTGTCTCTTTTAGCCAAATCTGCAATCTCCTCAATGATGTTCTTCATATCCGCTTGCGTAAAAGCCCCTTTTCTTAAAAGAGTAGCTTGTTGAATTGACCATTTGTAGAAGTCTTTGTCATAAAGAGATGTGTTTTTTTGTGGTCTCATTTTTTATTCCTTTCTTCAATGATACATAGCCTATTATGGAAATCTTTCACCTCATCATAAATTGCCCTTACAAGCTCTCTATTTGATTCTAATTTTGTATCCATATGTCTTATATCCGATCTAGATTCAGATCTATTCCAAATGAATAATCCCATAACACCAATAAAAAATATTGCAAATTGAGTCCAATCCATCATTCACATCCTTTTCTCTTTTCTGGGTTTTAGGGATTTGTTTTAGGTTTTTTTAGTCTTTCTTCAAGAATAGCATCCTCAAGTTTTTTTCCTGTAGCCATCCAAAACATACGCTCTTCTAATGTATCAATTCTTTTTTCAATTTTTTCTATATGACCATTGATATCGCTTTTAAAATTCCTTAAAAATGCATACACGAAACTAATAATTGCAAATGCACTACCAATAATTGTAAAGAATATATTCCAATCCATTATTCACATCCTTTTCTTTTTTCTATAATTTTGTCGATTACTTCTTCAAGGTTGAAAAGTCCCATTCTTTGTATTTCACTATGGGGTATCCTCCAAGACGACTTGATACCTCTTCCTACCCTAAAAGCTTGTATATGTCCGCTTCTAATGCCATTTCTTACAGTATTTGAATGAACGCTTAAAAACTCTGCAAACTCTTGCACTGTATAAAATTCTTTGTTTTTTTTCATAATTTATATGTCTTTAATCTTCTTATTTATACATTACTAAAATGTATCATACTTGTCAATGCTTGTCATTGTTTAAAATATTTAATTTGCTTTGTCGCAACGTTAGGTTGATACTTAAACTTAATTTTTTAACAGGAGCATTCAAAATGCCAGTAGCATACGGGATAGGCGGATTAATACAAGTTCCACAAGGAGCAATTACAACTAAAGGCGTTCCGCATGGAAGGGGTTCACTAGGGCAAAATGCCTTTGATATTTCTGATCCTGCAAATCCTGTTGAATACGTTTGGAATGGTATCGCCTGGGCAACGGCTGGGGCTAATCCAGCTACTACCACGACATATGGCACAGTACTTCTAACAGACAATAACCAACCTGTGGCCACAAAATTTTATGCTGATAACCTTGCTATTGCTGGCGCGCCTGTATCTACCACTACAACAGCTGGTATAGGTCAATTGGCAACAGATCCAGAGGCAATCGCTGGAACAGCTTCAACGCCTGCTTTGGCATTATTTGTAACGCCTTCTAATTTGGCAGCTGTTTTTGCTGCCCCTCCTGCAACAGGCGGAACAACTCCTGGGGCTGGTACGTTTACGACACTTGCTGCCACTTCAACTCTTACGGTTACTGGCCTTTCTTCTTTGAATGGAAGTGCTACAATTGTAACAGGTGCAACAGCGCTTAACTTAGGTGCTGATGCTTCAACTGGAGCTATTAATATTGGTACTGGTGCAGGCGCT
>DASSAF010000103.1:0-8354 GCA_035685565.1 Nitrosopumilaceae archaeon
TCACCATACATAGTTAGGTGTACAATTTTGAAAGATTGACTCTTTTTTGATTTTAGTATTTTTTTCCAATTATCTATTATTTCAACCTCAAAATCGCCTCCCCACCTTCTATTGATTTCTGATATTGTATCTTTGATATCAGGGTTTACCTCTTGCATTATGATTTTTGTTGCTCCAAAAGCTCTTGAAACAAGAGCGACATGTGTTGTTACTCTATCATCGCGTACAAGTCTTTGACCTATCCTTAGAACTTCAATCTTCATAATTTATCTCAATTTCTTTTTTTATGATTTCATTTTTTTTCTTTATTAAAGGTTCATTTTTTAAAACAACTGATAAAAGTTCCTTTAACTGATCTAAGTTTTTGCCAGTTACTGCTGAGATGTATAGCCATTTTTTGTTTTCTTTTAATCCAAGAACATCAACTTTTGTCAGAATTTCATCTTGTGACGTCAAGTCTGATTTATTTAATGCAAAAACTATCTTGTTATAATCTACACCAAGTTCTTCTAATACTCGCATACAACTTCGAAATTTCTTTTGTAATTCCAAAATAGGGTCGCTTATGTCAATCACAAGTATTACTGCATTAGTATAGGTAAGCTCTTCTAGTGTTGATTTGAAAGCCTCTATCATATACGCAGGAAGGTTGCTAATGAACCCCACAGTGTCTGAAATTAAAACATCCGATTCGGAGATCTTTATTTTTCGGGTTGTTGTAGAAAGAGTTGTGAACAACTTTGGATTTTCTTCTCGGGTTTCACCCGTTAATGTATTAAAGAGAGTTGTCTTTCCAGCTGATGTGTAACCAGCTAAAGAAATTATTTTGAATCCAACTCTGTCTCTGCCCTGTCTGTGCAGCGCACGTTGTTTTCCAGCTTTTACAAGCTTGGATTTTATGTTGGTCATCCTATTTTTTATGTCATTGGTATAGACATCTACTTCAAATTTACCAATTCCCATGAATCCAGGTTGCTCTCCCATCTTTGCCAATCGTACTTTTTCTTTTGCCCGCGACATTTCATATCTTAATTCTGCCATCTTTATCTGCAATTTTGATTCTGCACTTGTTGCATTACGCTCAAATATTTCAAGGATCAAAGCTTCTCTGTCCAAAATGTTTGTCTTTAACTTTGATGCTAGATTATAATTCTGACTGGGTTTGAGAATTTCATCAAATATGATGACATCAGGTTTTTTTGAACTAACAAATTCTTTTAATTCTTCAACTTTGCCTTCTCCAAGACCATATTTTGATTTGTTAAGATATTTGTGTTTGATTATTTTAATAACCTGATATCCTGCTGTATCACAGAGAGCAAGTGCTTCCTTTACATCATCTGCCCTGTCATATGTAATTAGAATTGCAGATTCTTTCAATACCATAAAAGGCGTGGATTCGTATCTTATTGCTTTCGCAGCGTTTTCTCTACAGTCATATTCATGACAATTTCTGCAATATCACTTGCATACTCTGAAATTCTTCTGATATTTTCACCCATTCTTCTTACCCTATAGATTTCCTCATCATCCCTTAGTGATTTGGTGCTTTCTAGCATCTTTTTTTCATATTTTGTAATATCGGCAGTCCTTTCTACAGTGAGTTCTGCTTGGACAAAATCTCTTTTGAACAGTGATAAACAGGCGTCATCAAGCACAGATAGTGCAAAATTATTCATTTCATGAATAGTATCCAGTACAGATTTTTTGATTGGTTTTTTAAATTCCAAAAGATCTTTGACTATGTCAGTAGCATGATCCCCAACACGTTCTATGTTCTTAACAATAAGCCTGTATCCGAGACAACTTCTTGCATTTTCAATACCCATGTCTTTTAGCATGTGTTCATTTTGAATTGCAATCTTGAGTTGTCGTATAATGTAAAAACTAAACCTATCTACTTCATCATCGCTGTTTATCACTTCTTTTGCCAGATCAAAATTTGCTTCTTCATGTGCCAACAACGCATCATTTTGCATGGATTTTGCAATGATGAGCATCCGTTTTAACGCTCCATCTACTGAAAGTTCAAACAAATTTATCAATACCTGAATGGTAATGCCTTCTATAGAATCCGCAATGATTTCAGTTCCCATTAGAATTCCTTTTACTGCGTCTTTTACGGCATTTCGTTGATCTGGTTTTAATCTTCCGGACTTTGGTTTTACATTTATGGTGCTAAAACCAAGTAAGTAAAGCGAAATAAGTTTTCTAACAATTGCAGAGCTTTTATCCTCTGGTTTTATTTCAAACGTTGCTTCCTCCATGTTAATTGATTTTGTATGATGTTTTAGTGGAGTAATTTGTAATGTAGTTGTACCTTGTCTTAAAACTGTAACTTGATCACCTTGTTTTAGACCCATATCAATTACCCATTGCTTTGGTAATGAAACAATGTATGATGACTTTCCTGTAAACTGTATCTTGCGCATTTCTTCACTAGTTCCCATACCTCGCATAGTGTTTACCATTCTATATAGTTATTCAAAATTACTATATAGTAATATTTGGTGTGCAAAAACAATTAGAACCCAATAACTTGACTGTTAACATTGGATTCTATTCTTAAAATTAAACATACTTTGGATGCATTATTTGGAATTGGAGTTTCAAGATATCTGCCAAAAGAAATCAAAATTACTTATTCAAAAAGAACGGGAAGAATACAACACGTCTACAAAAATGAAAATCTTCTTTGTACTTTACGGATAGATGGAGGGCTTGCAATTACACCTTACTTTGCACAATTGCTATTAAAAAGTAAGAAATTTAGAGAAAACTGTCTTGAAGTAGATGATGATTCCAAGCCTTTTGTGGAAAAAGGCAGTTCAGTTTTCTGTAAACACGTTACATGGTGTGGAAAAAACATCCTGATTGGAGCCGACGTGCCTATTCTTTACAAGGGTACAGTAATTGCAGTAGGAAGAGCAATCCTTTCTTCAAGAATGATAAAATCTCTAAAACGAGGGGTAGCAATCAAAGTCAGAGATAGTTTAAAAAGTCCAGACTAGTCAATTGATTACATATGATGCGTGGCGGAAATCGCGAAATGCGCAGAATGCTAGACAAGATGGGTCTGGAAATGAAGGAAATTTCCAATGTACAAGAGGTAATCATCAAAACTGACAAAAAAGAAATCATAATAATAAAACCCTCTGTGTCAGAAATGAAGGCAAAAGACAATTCTATATTTCAAGTGATAGCCGAAAGTTATGAAGAAAGGGAACTTGAAGTACCGGTATTTAGCCAAGAAGATATCACGCTTGTAGCTCAACAAGCTAACGTTTCTCAAGAAGCTGCAAATAATGCACTCATAGAGGCTAAAGGAGATCTTGCAAGAGCAATTCTATTACTTACAACAAAGTAGTACACAATACCTCAAACTCAAGATATACAAATGATAATTATTATCATTAACCTATTGCATACCATTTTTGGTTAAAATTAATGCGGAGTGCGGGATTTGAACCCGCGACCTTCAGCTTGGGAAGCTGACGTCGTGCCGGGCTGGACTAACTCCGCCAATCCAGATTTAAGACCTAACATTATATAGTTTAATTACAAAAAATATACATGGATGCAAAGTGTCCAGAATGCGACAAAGTAGCTGTACTTGATGATGAGATAACAAATGTAAAATGCCCTCATTGTGGATTCGAAGCAAATTACGATGATTATTTGAAATTAATGAAAGAAAGAGTTGGCGGTATGGTAGAAAATTTTAACCCTGATAGAACTGGATTTTAAATTACCAAAACGAACCTTTGTCAGAACAATCAAGATGAGCTCCACAATTTGTACAAATCATATGACATGCCTGCATTGAGATCATTGTATTTTCACACTTGGGACATTTGATTTCTTCTTTCATTGTATGGTTTTGTATTTCATAATTTTAAAAGATTTAGGTACAAAGATTAATTAATAGTGTAGAGACTTTTTCAAAATACTTGGCAACATTTAAGCTTACAATATCTGATAAAAAAGGAAAATCCATCACAAGAGAACTGAAAGAAAAAGATGCAAATCCACTTTTAGGTCTACAAATAGGAAATGAATTAGATGCAGCAATTGTAGGTCAAGCTGGTAAGATCCGAATTACAGGTGGAAGTGATAAATCTGGAGTTCCAATGAGAGAGGATATTCACGGCGGAGCACGAAAATACATCCTATTATCAAAAGGAGTAGGTTTGCGTGATGCTGAAAAGGGACAACGTTTCCGTAAACTTATCAGAGGAAATACCATTACTGAAGAGGCATATCAGATAAACTGCTCCTTAGATGGCGAATTAAAAGTTGATGAAGCGATACCAGCTCCAACTGAAGAAAAAAAGGAAACAGCAGACAAACCAAAAAAGGCATAAGTTAACATAGGCGATTTTTAAAACTTGAGTGTGCATTGGAAAGAAACACTTCCTGATTGGTACATTAAAAAATATGGACATCAACCATGTGTTAACATTGGTACTGCTGGACATGTAGATCATGGAAAAACAACACTTATCCAAGCTCTTACTGGAATTTGGACTAGTGCACATAGTGAAGAACTAAAACGTGGAATCACCATTCGTGTCGGTTATGCTGATGCTGCATTTTACAAATGTAAAAACTGTCAACCTCCTTTAGGATATTCGGTTACACCAAAATGTAATAACTGCGGAAAGGAAAGTGAATTAACAAGAGTAGTAAGTTTTGTGGATAGTCCCGGTCATGAAAGTTTAATGGCAAACATGCTTTCAGGCTCAGCTCTAATTGATGGTGCTTTGCTTGTAATAGCAGCAAACGAAAAGGTACCGCAACCACAAACTAAAGAACATCTGCTTGCACTGCAGACACTTGGGATTCAGCAAATCGTGATTGCACAAAACAAAGCGGATCTAGTTTCATACGAAGATGCAATGACAAACTACTCTGATATTGTAAAATTTGTTAAGGGCACTAATGCTATAAAAGCACCAATAATTCCAATCTCTGCACAATCAAAACTTAACATTGATGCATTAATTGGAGCCATAGAATCTACTATTGAGACTCCTAAAAGAGATGAGTCAAAACCAACCGTGATGCACGTGTTACGTTCATTTGATGTTAACAAACCTGGTACTAAAATAAAGAGCATAAAAGGTGGTGTTATAGGGGGAAGTGTGATTCAAGGATATTTCAAAGTAGGAGACGAAATTGAGATAAAACCTGGTCTTGCTAACGAAAAAAATGGTAGCTATGAACCAATCATTACAGAGATCTCTTCGCTAGGAACTGGTGCAGGACTTGTAGACGAAGTAAAACCTGGTGGTTTAGTTGCAATAGGTACAAAACTTGATCCATCAATGACACGAAGTGATTCACTGATCGGTTCTGTTATTGGAAAACCAAATACATTGCCAGAAAATTCTTCTACTGCCAAATTAGAGATAAACCTCTTTGATACCGCTGTCGGATCAGCTGATGAAATAAAAGTTTCATCTGTACAAGTAGGTGAATCATTAAGACTTAGTGTAGGAACAGCCCCAGTTCTTTCAAAAGTAACCAGTGTAAGAGGTGAAAGAATAGATGTACAATTTAGAAGACCAGTCTGTCTATTTGAAAAAGGTAGAGTGGCAATAAGTAGAAGAATTCAAGAAAGATGGAGACTAATTGGAGCAGGTGTTGTAGTTGGTTGAGGTTGTCTGTGATACTAGTTTTTTAATGATTCTTGCATCAAGAAATGTCAAAAATATTTCAAATCTTGATACTGAGATCGGATCAATCGAATTTATCGTTCCTGATATGGTTACAAGTGAACTTGAAAGACTTTCAAAAGATACAAATCTCAAAAAAAAACTTCCGCTATTAATGCACTAGAAATAATAAAAAATTTTAAAAAAATTTCAATTTCAGGAAATGATGTAGATGATGCTTTGGTATCATATGTAAAGGAACATCATGGAATCATAGCAACAGTGGATGTGGATTTGAAAAAAAGAATAAAAAACTTTGGATCTGTCATTTCTTTATCTAATGATAAAATTGTTCTTGAACCGAGTAAGATTTAACTCTAACAAATTATTGTCTAAAACATGTTTGAATACAAGGGAATTAAAATAAGATGGTATGGTCATGACACCTTTACCCTAGAAAGATCAATTACCATATGCATAGATCCATACAAATTATCCAGAACTCTTCATCCAGACATTATACTGATTTCACATAATCATTTTGATCATATGAGTTTAGACGATCTAAAAAAAATCTCATCTAATAATACTATAATTGTCGCAGCTAGAGAATGCATGGAACAACTTGCTAAAATTCCTTCAAAAGAAAAAATCTGTCTTAGTCCAGGACAAGAAAAAATAATAAACAATATCAAAATAAAAGCTGTTTCTGCATACAACATTGATAAAATTAATCCAGATACTCACAAACCATTTCATCCAAAGGAAGACAACAAAATTGGTTTTGTTATAAGCATGGGAGAAACATCGATCTATCATACGGGAGACTCGGATCTTATTCCTGAAATGAATGATCTAAAACCAGATGTTTTGCTTGTTCCGGTAAGTGGAACTTATGTTATGACTGCAAAGGAAGCTGCAAAAGCAGTAGAAAAAATAAAACCAAAAGTAGCAATCCCAATGCATTATGGCACACTAGTTGGTAGTGATGTTGATGCAAAGGAATTCAAAGATACAGTAAAGTCATGTGAAGTACAAGTTCTTACAAAAGAGTAATAAGCAGAGTAAATTTCACCCATTTTAGTTGATTTCAAATTTAAAGTTATTTAGGATTGGAACATTTGAATTCCATCTACATCATCTTTTGATTATTGGAATTCTTGCAATTTCGTTTTCCATTTCTGCCATGGTTCGTTCCCAAGCGGCTGATTATGGTTTTCAATTAAATGAATTTGATCCTTTCTTTAATTATAGAGCAACGCAATATCTTTTAGATCACGGTATAGACGCTTACGTTCACTGGCATGATAACATGAGCTGGTATCCAGCCGGTAGAGATGTCTATTCAACATCTCAGGTTCCACTACACTTCACAGATGCCTTTTTGTATAAAATATTTGGTGCAGGTTCTAGTCTTTACGATTTTACAATAATGTTTCCTGTTATTTTTGGTTCTCTGACAGCAATAATCGTGTTTGCACTTGTACGAGTTATGGGGGGTACTACTGCAGGTCTTTTTGCATCTCTCTTCTTTGCACTATCTCCACCTATAATTGTTAGAGGCACCATTGGTTGGTTCAAATCAGAACCGCTTGGACTTTTTTATGGTCTCTTAGGTCTATACTTATTTCTTAGTGGATTAAAATCACAAAACCGTAAGATTGCTTTTGGAAAATTAGTCGGTGGAGGACTATTTCTAGCCACTGGATTTGCTTCATGGGGAGGCGTGGAATTCTTCCTTATGCCATTAGCATTATTCATTATCATACTTCCATTTATTAGAAAAGATCACAAATTCCTGATTTGGGCAATCCCTCTCTTTGTTGCTGTTACATTGGCAGTTTCTGGTGGATTTGCAAGACCTGGAATTAGTTTTGTATTCGGAGTACGTGGATTTGCACTCATTGGACCAACTATATTTCTTGTAGCAATGATACTTGTTCAAAAATTTAGTAGGCAAGGAACAGCCCTACGCAATAGCTTGGCACTTTTAGGAGGATCTATTATAGCTGGAGTTGCAGTAATTTCATCACATCTTCTTCATTCGGCAAGCTTTCGTTATCTAAATGCGATAAATCCATTTCTTACATCAGAAGATCCATTGGTTGATTCTGTTGCAGAACATGCAACACCGAATCTTACTCAAAACTTTACTTATTTTTCAATACTAATGTTACTTGCTGGTTTGGGTATTTGGCTTATTTTTAGGAAAAAATGGTCAGATCAAAACAATTCTTTACCAATAGGACTCAAAAACGAAATGACAATCTTTGCATTGATTATAGGTATTATTGGTGCTTACGCGGGAGGAACTTTTGCAAGACTGGAACTTCTTACTGCAACTTCCGTTATTATCCTCTCATCTATTGGGCTAGCTGTATTAACATCTGAAATACTTAAGAAAGGAACACAAATAAAACAAACTGATTTTTCAAAGAAAACACAACAAGGAAAAACATCTGATCCATCAAAGAAAGGAAACACACAAGTAAAAAAATCAACAAGCACTATAGGAAGAATTACTAAAATATCATTTGTAGCTGTAATGGTTTCACTTCTATTGGTTCCAACTATTTTCCCAGCAAACGCTAATTGGATAAGTGTAACAAGATCCCCGCCTACTATTCTTAACGGTGGTTCTAATTACGCGATTTCTACAAATGACTGGCCAGCAACTTTGGACTGGATAAAAAATAA
>DASSAF010000104.1:0-15067 GCA_035685565.1 Nitrosopumilaceae archaeon
TAAAAATTTAAAATAAAATAAAGAAATTAATTTCCTTTTTTGAGGAAATTCATTATCTCTTGATAGTTTGGTTCAATCAGAGGATTATCTGAAACCCATTTGTATGCTACATTGCCTTTTTCATCAACAATCACGACTGAACGTTTTGCTGCATCATATCCCTTTACATGTAAGAGATCTGGCATCAGTACATCATAATCACGTATTGTTTGGCTCTTATAGTCTCCAAGAATTGGAAAGTTAAGATGATGTGTCTCTGCAAAAGCTTTGTTTGCAAATGGCCCGTCATTACTAATCCCAATTACTTGAGCACCTAGTTTTGATATTTGATCCCACGAATCTCTGAAAGTACACATTTCTTTTGTACAAACTGGTGAGCTTGCTGCAACAAAAAATGATAGTACTACTTTTTTGCCCTTGAACTCATCAAGATTTCGCATTTTCAAATCTGTATCTACCAAGATAAAACTTGGAGCTTTGTCTCCTATGCTAATAGCCATGACGACAGATTTATCACTGTCATATATCAATCATTAAGATTTTTAGTATTTCTCTATACGTATCAATAAATACCGGTATTATGGAGTACTCTCATGACAAGTATGAAATGTGTATCATGTGGAATTGGATTCTTTTCTGCAACTGGATCTGATAAGTGTTCAAGATGTACAGAAAAAGATTCACACACAATGACAGAAGATCATCATGACGCGTGTGGTTGTGGACATAGTCACTAGAACCAATTTTTATAATTCAACACTAAGTTTTGATTATATGGATATTTGAAGAATTTTCAAAAATTTGATAAAAAATAATTCTATCTTAAAATAGCGGTCGCAAAAGGTGGATAGCTTTTTATATTCTCCGGATGGCTTGTTAGCTGCTTTGGTAGGAGAGGTAGCCGGTAGCTTTAGCCCAATTTTACTGATGTTTGGATTTGCAATAGTAGCGACAGGACCGGCTCTTATTTTATCTAGAATGATTGCACCAAGACGAACAAGTAATCCTGTTAAATTTCTACCAATGGAATCTGGTCAAGTTCCATCAGGGGAAGGTAGAACTCATTTCATGATGCAATATTATGCATATGTGCTGATGTTTGTAGTTTTTGATGTCATGTCAATTTTTCTGTATGCTTGGGGAAGTACAATAATTAACCTTCCAAAAGCAGCCACACTCCCAATTATAGGATTCTTGGCAATAATGTTTGCATCATTTGCATATGCCTTATATCAATCAGGAAGGAAAAATATTTGGTAACTTTTAAATCAAATATACGATACGTCCGAGGTAGGGAAGAAAATTGCTAAAAGAATTACTCACACCAGAAACAGCAGCACATACAACAAATGTACTAGTTGGAAAATTAGGTGACGTTCTTGTGAGAGCCATAGGCAAACCACTTGACTATGCCATTAATTGGGGAAGACTTTGGTCGCTGTGGCCAGTTCACTTGGAGACAGCATGTTGTAGTGTAGAATTTGGAGCTGCATCTAGTCCAAGATATGATGTAGAAAGATTTGGAATCATTGAAGCTTTTGGCTCTCTTCGACAATGTGACTTGATTGTAGTAATGGGAACAATTACACGAAAAATGGCACCACGACTCAGAATGGTGTATGATCAGATGGCAGATCCAAAATATGTTATTGCAATGGGTGCATGTGCAATTACTGGAGGACTTTACTTTGATTCATACAATGTCTTACCAGGAATTGATGGAGTTCTTCCGGTCGACGTCTATGTCCCAGGTTGTCCACCTAGACCTGAAACCCTAATACAAGGATGTATGTTACTTCAAGAAAAAATTAAACGTATGAAGGCGGCATAATAATGGGCTCTAAAAAAAAAGTGGGTAAAGAATCCAGCGAAACTAACATTGACGCAACAGAGTTAGAAAATGATCAAAATAATGAATCAGATGATGACACTACAAACTTAACAAAAGAAGAAGCCAAGAAGTATTATGAAGAAAAAGGAATTGATTTATCACATGATGTTCCGATTCGTACCCAACCTATACCGCCATTTGAAAAATCTATGGCAGATAAAATGGTCTCCAAATTTGGACAAAAAGTGGTTGTTGATTATGTAAGACCAAATAGAATAAGAGTAAATACAAAAAGAGAAGACATTCTAGATGTTGCCTATTTTATTCGTGATGAGCTAAAATTTGATCATGCTGAATCTGTAGGAGGTGTTGACTATCCAGATTCAAAAGAAATTGAAGTTGTTTATCATTTAGGATCATATACCGATGAACAACTTGGAAATAAAATATTAGCTTTAACAACTAGAGTTCCTAGAGAAGATATTCCGAACCCAGGAAAAGATAGTACCAGAACACCGTCTTTACGAGACGTATTTTATAGCGTAGAATTTCATGAAAGAGAATGCTTTGAAATGTTTGGTGTATTTTTTGAAGGTCATCCAGACAACAGAAGATTACTTTTGCCAGAGGACTGGGCAGATATTCCACCATTTAGAAAAGACTTCAAGATAAAGGGGAGATAAAAATGACAACACAATTACCGCCAGGTATTCAACTAGAAACAGTAGACGATAGAATAATGACTCTAAATGTTGGACCACAACATCCAGGATCTGGTCATATGAGACTTATCATAAAAGTTGATGGAGATTACATTGTTTCCTGCGATCCAGATCCTGGGTATGTACATCGCGGAGAAGAAAAAATGGCAGAATATAGAAACTACATACAAAATATTCCACATCTTGAAAGACCAGTAATTCACGATTCTTGCAATATTTTATACCCATATTGTCTTGCGGTAGAAGATCTTTTGGGAATTGAAGTTCCAGAGAGAGCAAAATATATCCGAGTAATAGCTTCGGAACTTAACCGTTGTATCTATACATTATACTGGCTTGCCATTTACGGAATTTTCTTAGGCCATTCAACAATGTTTATGTGGCCAGCAGGAGACCGTGAACTGTTTATTGATCTGTTAGAAGCGATGTCTGGTGCAAGAGTTACACACGCATATCTTGTCCCAGGAGGTGTAAGAAACGATCTACCAGCTAACTTTGAAGAAAGGTGTCTTAGACAAGTAGATTATTTTGAAAAACGAATAAAGGAATATCAAGCCATTTTCTACCAAAACCCAGTTTTAAGACAAAGAACAGAGGGAACTGGTATTTTATCAAGAATGGATGCAATACGACTTGGAACAACAGGTTCTGTACTTCGTGCTTCTGGTGTAGATTTTGACTTACGAAAAAAGGAACCATATGATGTTTATGAGAATCTTGATTTTGAAACTCAAGTTATGAAGGAAGGAGATTCTTACGCAAGATCACTTATTCCCTATCTTGAGATGTTCGAAAGTTGTAGAATAATAAAGGACGCATTGAGAAAAATGCCAAAGTCTGGTTCTGTGAGAACCAAGCTAAAACCAAACCCAAAAGGTGGAAATGATGAGGCTTATCGAAGAGTGGAATCTGGAAGGGGCTCCCTAGGATTCCATATTATATCTAACAATAGACCAGAACCATATAGAGTAAAGATAAGTGTTGGTTCATTTAGAAATTTGATCTGTATTCCATACTTACTAAAAGGTGAGAAGCTTGGAAACATGCCATCTGTTTATTGGAGTTTGAATTACTGGCCTGTGGAGGCTGATAGATAAATGTCAACAATTGCACCAGAGTTTAGATTAAGCAGATTTATTGCGTCTCTAACCGATATTATATTTTGGGTTCTTCTAATTTTTTCGCTTGTTGGCTTACCACTGGTTTTCATTCTACTTTTTTACATTAAACTTCCTGTAGTCAACGGTCAACTTCTCACACCATACCTTGCACTGACGTGGATGGCTAATCCGGCAAATACAGTCCCAATTATAAAATCATTAATACATACAGGATTTTTCAGAATTATTGCTTTTCCTGGATTTGGATTTGCCGCTCTTCTTGCAGCAGCAACAATTTTCGTTGAAAGGAAATTTCTTGCAAAAATACAGCTTCGAGTAGGACCACTTTATTGTGGAAAGATTGAAGGAATCTTACAACTTATGGGTGATGGATTAAAATTAATTTCAAAAGAAATAATCATTCCTGCAAAAGCAGACAAGCCTATCTTTTGGGTTGCACCATTACTTTTTGTAGGAACAGCTGCAGCATTTGCATCTCTAATTCCTGTCGCATCGGGTTGGGTTGTATCAAATCCCAATGTAGGATTATTGGCAGTTTTTGCGACAATTGGATTCTTTCCTATAATTACAGTGCTTTCATCATGGTCTGCAAATAGCAAGTGGCCGTTTATTGGTGGAATAAGGGCACTACACCAAATGATTTCATTTGAAATCCCACTCATACTTTCTCTTCTTGGTATTGTCATTTTGACAGGAACTTTAAACCTGACGGAAATTGTAGAATCACAACAACATTACTGGTGGATTGTGTTTATGCCAATAGGTGCCATTGTATTTTTCATTACAATTTTAGCAGAACTAGAAAGAATACCATTTGACTTACCAGAAGCAGAAAGTGAAATTGTTGCAGGCTGGTTAACTGAATTTTCTGGTATGATGTATGGACTTATTCAACTAGGAACTTATCTGAAACTATATGCTTTTGCTGGTTTGTTTACAGTATTATTTTTAGGAGGATGGAATGGTCCTATGATCTGGCCACCATTCCCAGCAGATATAATCACAAATGGAATTACAATTGGTCCAGTAACCGCACATATTGCAGGCCTTCCTCTTTTTGATCAAGACATGCTTAATGGTACACTTTGGTTTGTAATCAAGACAGTCGGTGTGATACTAGTAATTTTGTTGCCAAGAGGTGTATTCCCAAGAATTAGAATAGATCTGCTATTGCATACTGGATGGTACAAGCTAATTGGGCTAGCGTTCATTAACATCTTTATAGCTCTCGGATTGCTATATGCAGGTGTCTTGGGACACGGAGGATTGATACAATGAGTACTGCAGGTGGAATAATACGAGCTTTGAATTCTGGTGTAAAACACCTTGCCGTGAAGCGATTTACATTACGATATCCAGAACAGAAATTGAAGTTTGTAGGCGATGGCTTCCAATTCGATCCACAGACAGGTGTAGGAATTGCTGGCCTTAGGGGACGACACATATTGTTCCATGATAAATGCACAGGTTGCCAGCTATGCTCTGTTGCATGTGAGGGGATTGCAGAAGCCATTGGTATGGTGAAAGTGAACGAGACTTGGAAACAAAACAAGAAAGCAATAATGCCACAGATCGATTATGGAAAATGTGTTTTCTGTGGATTGTGTGTAGATGCATGTCCATTTTATGCCCTCTACATGACAAATGACTACGAGCTTTCTTCCTTTACCAAATCTGCTTTGATCTATACCCCGAGCCAGCTTGCTGTAAAACCAAACATATCACAAGATGTAGAGATAAAGATTGGCAAACGGGGTGCAACACATGGTTGATTCTATCTTTTTAGCTGTATCTGTTTTAACAATTGGCTCTGCAATTGCCGCACTTGAAATTCGTTCATTGATTTATGGTTCAATAGCTCTTATGATCACACTTTCTGGAATTGCGGGATTTTTCTTACTTTTAGATGCTCCATTTGTAGCAATGTTTCAACTTTCAGTTTATGTTGGTTCAATTGCAGTCCTCATACTATTTACTGTAATGCTTGTAAGACGTGAATTAATTTTCAACAAGATAGAAGACCACCGTAGAAGATATGCTGGCATAGGTTTGATGATAATCATAATGCTCGGAATTGGAACTATAATAATTGGATCTGGATTAAAGACAATGGAAACTAATACTCAAACCATAGATTATAGAAAAATAGGAGAAGATTTTCTTACATATTATTCGCCAGCACTAATTGTGATGGCACTTATTCTGACATCGTCAGTTATTGGCGCGCTGGCATTAGCAAGAAGGGAGGATGTTACAAATGAGCAACGGACTGATTGATTTCGTTCTAGTCTCCGTGGCACTTTTGGCCATCGGGATATATGGTCTGTCTGTAAAAAGAAACGCAATAAGAATGCTTTTTGCTATAGAGATGATTGTTAATTCAGCAAACCTAAACTTGGTTGCTTTTGCTAGATTTATTCCAAATAGTCAAGGACAAACACTTGCACTATTTTCTATAGCTATTGCTGCAGCAGAAGTAGCTGTTGGACTTGCGTTAATTATTGTTGCATATAGAATGTATAGAAATATCGATATCGCAGATTTCAGGAGTTTAAAAGGATAATGGAACATGTATTGTTACAAGCGGTCTTTTTACCGATACTACTGTCACCGGTAGCGTATTTTCTTGGCAAAAAATCAGGACCAAATGCAGCAGCTTGGTTTACCTTTGGTTTGTTGCTTTATTGTACAACCATAATGATAGTACCTGTATTTTCAGGAACATATGAAGAACATTATCCTTGGACTAAACTATTTGGAGAATTTGGATTCTTACTTGATGGACTGGCATCACCTTTTGCAATTATAATCTACGTGATATCGACAGTGCTTGTACTATTTTCAAAACCATATATGGTTGCAAAAATTACTTCACAATTTGAAGAAAGGATGAATAGACAAAAACAAGTGGTAGGAGACAGAAGCTCTACCGCTATTATTGAATCATCATCACTGAAAGGATTTCTAAATCATCAGATCGGTGTCTACTTTGCACTATTTCTTGTAATGGCCATGGGAATGTTAGGTGCTGTACTTGCAACAAACTTGATCGAGTTTTATGTTTTCTTTGAGGTTATGCTTATTCCAGCCTTCTTTATGCTTGCATTCTGGGGATATGAAGAAAAAAGAAGAGTAGCACTACTATTCCTTTTCTGGACACATGTTGGTGCAGTTGTCTTACTCTTAGGATTTCTAGCCATTGGACTGAATGTTGGAAGTTTTAATTTTGCAGACATTAAAGAACATGGAATCCCGCCAAATATTCTCTCACTTGCAGCAGTTGCAATAATAATTGGTCTTGGTGTAAAGATGGCTGCATTTGTTCTTCATATTTGGTTACCGCATGTTTATCGAGCAGCTCCGACTCCTCTGAACGCGCTTTCTTCTGGTGCAATGCTTGGAGTTGGAGCATATGGATTTTTCAGATTATTAATTGTGCTTCTGCCAGGTCAATATGATCACTTTGCACTTTATCTGAATTTGTGGGGTCTTATTACAATGATTTATGCCGGTGTTATGGCGTTGATGCAAGATGATATTAGAAAATTACTTGCTTATTCCAGCATAAGCCAGATGGGATATCTTATGTTTGGAATAGGATCTTCCTCCGCACTAGGACTTTCTGGAGCAGAGATGTTGTTTGTTTCACATAGTCTTGGAAAGGTTTTACTTTTCATGATGGTAGGAGCCATTATTTTGCAAGTTGGCACAAGAAGTATAACAAAAATGGGTGGACTTGCAGGGAAAATGCCAATCACTGCAGTTTGTGCATTTATTGGTGCGCTTACTATAATGGGCATTCCTCCAACTAGCGGATTCATGGCAGAATGGACTATGTTTTATGGCGCATTACAAACTGCAATACAACAAGGTTCAACGATAAGGATGATTGCCTTTGGTTTGGGGTTGGTAGCTACTGTTATTACAATGGCCTATATTTTGTGGATGATAAAAAGAGTATTTTTCGGTAAACTTCCAGAACATCTTGAAAATACAAAAGAAGCAAGTTGGTACGTTACAGCTCCTATGATGGTATTAGCAGGATTCACAATTGTAGTTGGAATATATCCTGACGTATTCTTTAATCAAATAATTCCATTTATGAAAGGAGTAGTAGGGGTTTAGGAATGGCTATTTTACCCTTTGATTTATCCTCTAGTTCTCTTAGCGTATGGGCCATCTGGATTTTACCGTTTATTGCAGCTCTGATAATGCCTGGAGTTGCAAAAATTTCAAAAAGAGCTACTGGTGGAGTTGCGGTGGCATTTGCTTTAGCAAGCGCAATTTCTGCAGCTACGCTTTTGCCACTTGCACTAGGAAACCATGAAATTCATAATCAAGTTTCATGGATATCGTCAATTGGATTAAAGGCAGGAATTCTGGCTGATCCTCTTGCCATTATAATGGCAAACGTAGTTGGATGGATCTCATTTTTGATTTTTGTATATAGCACAGGTTACATGAAAGGCGATAAAGACATTACAAGATTCTGGTTCTGGATGACATTCTTTGTTGGTTCTATGCAGCTGATTGTTCTTTCAGATAACTTTTTGCAGCTCTTCTTTGGATGGGAAGGAGTAGGATTAGCTTCTTACGCCCTAGTAGGTTTCTGGTATAGAGATAAAAAGAAAGATCATGTTGGAATTGAAGGACGCAAGATTCTTGGAGTAGTAGATTATTATTCGCCAACACATTCAGGAATAAAGGCATTCATTATGACTAAAGTTGGTGACATAATGATGTTATCTGGAATGTTTTTGATTTTTGCATTTGCTGGTACATTTGGATTTAGAGAATTAACTCAACATACTGAATGGGCTACAGCAATGTCTGCACAACATCTCTTGATTCCTGCAGCAATTTTGCTTTTTGGTGGTGCAGTAGGAAAATCAGCCCAATTTCCACTTAATGAATGGCTACTTGAGGCCATGACAGGTCCTACGGCAGTTTCAGCTTTGATACACGCTGCAACAATGGTTAAGGCTGGAGTATTTTTGGTTGCAAGATTAGGACCATTATTCTTTGCATTAGCTGCTATTGGTATTAACATGGATCAATTCTTTGAGGTTGTTGCATGGGTAGGTGCAATTACTGCATTATTGCTTGCAACTCAGGGAATGGTTCATCCAGAAATTAAGAAAGTTCTTGCATATTCCACAGGTTCACAGATTGGTTACATGATGATGGCGCTTGGTGTAGCAGGATTATCAAGACAATTTGTTGACGGTTACACTGCAGGATTCTTCCATCTGATATCTCACGCAATGTTTAAGGCATCACTTTTCATGGCAGCTGGTTCATTATTACACATTGTAGGTTCTCGATTCATGACAGATATGGGAGGATTAAGAAAATATATGAAGAAAACATATGCGTTCATGTGGGCTGCAGGACTTGCACTAATGGGTGCTCCGTTTATCACCACTGGATTTTGGAGTAAAGATGCAATCTTTGCAGCTGTATACGAATCTGGAAATACATGGGCATTACCAATATTTGTAATTGCGCTCCTCACTGCTATAATTACAGCATTTTACACTACCAGAATGATCGGCATGGTCTTCTTTGGAAATAAAAGCAAACATGTAGAAAATATGGAAAAAGAAGGTCATCATATTCATGAAGCAAGCGCATCGATGTGGGTACCATATGGTATACTTGCAGTACTTACAATAGGAATTGGTATCATTGGATTATCATTTGAACATGAAATACATAGAATCTTTACAGATTATCTTAGCACCTATTTTGGAATAAAATCGGAACTTGGAACTGGTGCCTTAGAATCACAATCAGTACTTGGAGGATTTTTGAATGGAATCAATCCTATTGCACTTACTGCATCACTTGCTGCGTTTGGAATTGGATTTGGGTTAGGATATGTTTTCTATATAGGAAGATTTGTAGATCCTGTTAAGTTTGTAAATTCTAATTTGTTTTTCTATTCAATACACAAATTCTTCCTAAATAGATGGTATCTTAACTCCTTGATATACTGGGCTTTTGTAATAGGGCCATTATATTTTGGAAGAGGGGTGTACCGATACTTTGAAAATGTTGTAATTGAAGGTTTTAACACAGGTCCACAAAAGGCAGTTGCTGTTGGTGCACGAATATTACAAGGAACTCAAACTGGAATTTCTCAATCATATTTGTATGTATTTGGAGCTGGAATACTATTTGTAGTACTCCTTTTGTTAATTTAGGAGAAAAAAATGATAGAATTTACATCAACACCAATCATTCTAACTATACTACTGGGAGCAGTAGGAGTAATACTTCCGGTTATTAGCATAATAAGAAAAGAACGTGGTTCTTCATTATATGGAGGAATAGCATTTGGAGCTTTGATTGCTGCAATTTGTTTTGTTGCATATCAAATTCTTTCGAAGCATATCATGCCAGCAGCAATATTTTCAAAAAATGTTCTTGTTGATGACACATTTGGTTCATTTTTTGCAATTGCTATGCTTCTTGTTAGCATAATGACAACAGTTGGTTCGTTTAATTACATGCGGGGAAGATCTAATCCTGCTGTATACTATTCTTTGATACTTCTTGCATCAGTTGGAATGGTGCTTATTGCATATTCTACTGATTTAGTAATGTTGTTTGTAGCTTGGGAACTTATGAGTATTCCAACTTATGTTCTTGCAGGATTTAATAAAAAAGATCCATCATCAAATGAAGCTGCAATCAAATACTTTTTGTTTGGAGCTTTGTCATCAGGAATTATAATTTATGGAATATCTATTGCGTATGGACTTACGGGTTCAACTAACATAGGAGATGTAATTTCAGGATTCTCGAAACTTGGACCAGATATGATGCCACTAGCACTTTTAGCAGTAGGTATGTTTATCGCAGGATTTGGATTTAAAATTGGTCTTGTACCATTTCACATGTGGCTTCCTGATACATACGAGGGTTCTCCACCTACTATTGCTGGACTTTTAGCAGCAGGTACAAAGAAGGCGGGATTTGCTGCTGCTTTACGTGTAATAATCATGGGTACAATTGCCCTAAACGTTGATTGGGCTTTTGCACTTGGAATAATTGCTATTATAACAATGACTGTAGGCAACTTGGCTGCAATAATGCAAAAGAATCTTACTAGAATGCTTGCATATTCCAGTATAGCTCATGCTGGATACATACTGATTGGATTAAGCGTTGCACCATTTTCGCAAATTGGCATTCAAGCATCACTCTTTCATATATTAAATCATGCAGTAATGAAGGCAGCTGCCTTTATTGCAGCAGCTGGAATAATTACTACACTGGCAGTCTCACACATTGACAAGTTACGCGGTCTAGGAAAACGAATGCCGATAACATCGCTTGGCTTGGTAATTTCATTACTTGCACTAGCAGGTGTTCCTCCACTGAATGGATTCTGGAGTAAACTTATGTTGTTTGGTGCAGCTATCAATGCTGGATCTGTCGCACCATGGGCTCCTTATCTTGCAGTGGCAGGTGTTCTAAACAGTGCACTATCACTTGCATATTATGGTTGGATAATAAGAAAGATGTACTTTGAAGAAGGTGAATCCGACAAGAGAGTAAAGGAACCAAAATCTATAATTGCTGTTATGATATTCTCAATTATATTCATGGTAGGAATTGGAGTTTATCCTGATCCAATAATTGAATTTGCGAAATCGGCAGTTCCAAACCTTAGTGCACTTTCAACTATACACTAAACATTGTAAGATCTACAAGACTCTCTAGATGAGATTTTGCAGGACTTTCTTCGATTTTCCTCAAACCTATTTTTGATTTTTGAGAATAATCTCTTAGTAAGAAATCCATATGATTAAAGATATTACGTGGATCTGAACTCTTTTTTATTAAAGCATTAAATAATTTATCTTCATTATTCCAATCCTGCAGATCATCATGAATTTGATATGCAATTCCTACATTTTTTCCATATTCTGCAAGAGCAAGTATTTGATCCTCTGTTCCGCCTCCAAGTATGGCGCCAATTTTTGAAGCAGCTTCAAATGCTGTTGCGGTTTTATACTCAATTACCTTAAGATAATCATCAAAAGTAACATCCTCACTTGATTCTAATCTAGTCTCAATCATTTCACCATCACTCATCATCATTGCGGTGTTAGCAAGCTCACTTGCAATTCTTGGATTGTTTAGTCTTGATGATAAGTTTAAAATCAAGCCAAGAACAAAATCACCTGTAATTATGCTCGTATTGTAGCCATATTTTATATGAAATGGGTCTTTTCTCCTTCTTAAAATCTCATTATCGATTATATCGTCATGTATTACCGATTCTGTATGTAATAATTCAACCGCGCAAGAAGCAACATATGCATTTTCATCACAATTTCCTACACTTTCTGCTGATAATAGAAGAATAATAGGTCTAATTCTTTTTCCTCCATCAAGAGCATATTGAAGAGGTTCAACAAATTCAGAGGCAGAGTAAAGTTCTAATTCATGTTTTAGTGCAGCGTTTATTTTATCTACATATTGTTTGTAGTCTTTTAACAATGGGTTAATTTCAAGATTTTTTCTATCCAAAAACCTGCACACAGCTTAACCTTGTATTACAATATTAATGCTTTTGTAGTGCTCCAGCCGGGATTTTCATCACATAGAATTTGAACCCGGGTCGGTGGATTGAAAGTCCACCATGCTTGACCGGTCTACACCACTGGAGCCCAAACTGCATCCCGTTTTCTGTCCATAAAATCCTTTTGAAGTGATTCAAAAGATTTTTTTATTGGCTAAATTTTATAAATCGCATGAATTCTCTTGTAACAAAAATCGATCAGTTAATAGAAAAACAAAGTTTGTTGAAACATCAATTTTATGTGATGTGGAATGAAGGAACTCTAACACTTGAATCTCTTAGTGGTTATTCAAAAGAATATTTTCAACTTGTTAAAGCAGTACCTGAATTTGTAAATATGGTTAAGGCGCATGCATCCCATAATAAAGATACACTTGCAACAAATCAAAATGAAGAATCTGAACATATAGTGCCTTGGATGAAATTTGCTGGCTCATTAGGTGTATCTCATAGAGAATTAGAAGAATATGTAGGTCTTGAAAAGACAAGACAGGCTGTCTCAAATCTTTCGAAACTTATGATCACATTTGAAGGCGGAGCTGCTGCAATGTATGCTCTTGAACAAGAAGTTCCAAAAATAAGCTTATCAAAAATTGATGGATTAAGAAAGTTCTATAATATATCAACTGATGATGCAATTGAATATTTTAGACTACATGCAGAAGCTGATATACGACATGCTGCATTGTGGAGAAAAATTCTTGAAAAAACATCAATAGACAATGAAGAAGAATTATTTAATATTGCAAGTAAATCTCTTGCAGCACAGAATATGTTACTTGATAGTTGTTACGAATCTTACTGCTAACTCTATACTATTTTATACTGCATACAAAATTGTTTGTGCGGGGGCCCATAACTCAGCTTGGTAGAGTAACCGGCTCATAACCGGTGAGCCAAGGGATCGAAGCCCTTTGGGCCCACTATTTTTTGATTATAGACACAAACTTGCAGTAAATCACATTCACTTTTTGTAATGCTATATTCATTAATTGGTCAAATGGAATAATTTTTGATATAATGATACACAGTTAACATGACATCCAGAAAATTAAATGAGAGTTATGTTTGCTTTTTTGATTTTTATGATAAAAACTAATCATAAAATGATTAGTCACTGCCACTAGTTTTAAAATAAGCAAATACTGATTTTCAATAGGCCGCAATGAAGAATCAGAGTTATATCTGAACCGTGTGATGTAAAGGCATTTGTCTGAGCTGCCTAAATAATTTTTTAAATTATAAAGAATTTGATAAATTTAATAAAATATCTCTGTCAAAAAGTTATAGAGTATATATAAAGCCCTTATATAAAGAAAAAAAATGCCTCAAACAAAGCCAATTGTCAGCATAGAAAATGTTGTGGCCTCGGCATCTGTGGATCAAAGAATTGATCTTAATGTAATCACGCAAACATTTCCTGACGTTGAGTATCATCCTGATCAATTTCCAGGTTTAGTCTTCAGATTAAAATCCCCAAAAACTGCAACATTAATTTTTAGTTCTGGTAAGATGGTTTGTACCGGCGCAAAATCAGAAGAACAGGCTATCAAAGCAGTAAGAAGTGTAGTACAAAAACTTCGAAAGGGCGGTATCAAAATAAAAAAGGATGCTGTCATAGTTATTCAGAATATAGTGGCATCTGCAAGCCTTGGAGGAAAAATTCACTTAGAGCAGGCTGCAAGAACTCTTCCGCGAAGTATGTATGAACCAGAGCAATTTCCTGGCTTAATACATAGGATGCTTGATCCTAAAACAGTAATCTTACTTTTTGCGTCAGGAAAACTTGTTTGTACTGGAGCAAAAAAAGAAGCAGAAGTCTATAGAGCAGTACATAATTTACATACCTTGCTAGAGGAAAAAGAACTAATGATCTACGAAAGCTAACTCTGTAAGTCTTTTTTTGGCTTCAGATTAGACCTATTTGTTTTTTAATTCGTTCAAAAATCTCATCATCTAGCAAATTTGCTTCATGTAATATCGAGCTTAATGCTATGATATCCGTAATTTCATACAATCTTACATTTTCAGATGCTAAAAGCTCTCTTGCACCCTCAAATCTATTTATTATTGTAAACGCATCCGTTACAACCATTTTTGAAGCCTTGAGTGCTTTGATAGCGTTTAATAGAGAAAGACCAGTTGTTCCAACATCATCAACAAGTAAGACTCTGGATCCTGCAGCAATTTTTCCCTCTATCGCATTCTCAGTACCATAATCTTTCGGCTTTTGCCTTATGTATATGAGAGGTTTTACAGTTTCAATAGCAAGAGCTGATGCAATCACAAGTCCAGAGGTAGGAACAGATGCAATACAATCAAAATTGTCAAATCCTATCTTTTCGGATATGGAACTTTGAAGCATTTTTATCATTTTACGAAATTGGTGTGGAAAACTTGGTACGACCCTTAAATCAATGTAATAAGGACTATCTTTACCACTTGAAAGTTTAAAATCTCCAAACTTGATTGCACCATTTTGGTACAAAAAAGTTGCAAATTCTTTGACAAACTCCACAGCAAAATTAACTGAACTAGATTTATTTTAATTGTCCTATCGGTAGTCTTATGCCAGAAATTTGGCTTAGTTATGGGCCTACAGATATTGTATTAGATATCAAAGCTGAAAATCTTGATAAAAAAATAGAGGCTGGAGGAACAAACTTGACAGATCTTGAAATTTCTTCAAAACTTGAACAAATTGATCTTACAAAACCAACTGAACTTGTAATTCTAGAATATTCAAAATCTGTACAAAAAGTAATTTCTATATTATTAGAAAAATGTAATCAAAAAT
>DASSAF010000105.1:0-5079 GCA_035685565.1 Nitrosopumilaceae archaeon
ATTCGATCAGTCTAGCATTGTCCCTTCTTGATACGAGTGCAAGTGCACCTTGTCCAGGAGAAGGTGAAAACTCTGTTGTCGAAAGCCTTTCAAATTTCACATTTAGACCCAATCTTCCAATTCCTGCCTCAGCAAGAACAACTCCGTCAAAATTTCCATCGTCAATCTTTTTGATTCTTGATTCAATGTTGCCTCGAATTGGTTTAACAACAAGATCTGGTCTTATGCGTGAAATTTGGACTGCTCTGCGAAGACTGCTTGTACCAATTATTGCACCTTTTTTGATTTTTTTTAAAGTATAATTTCCTTTAGAAATGAACACGTCGTTTGCAGCTTCTCTTTTTGGAATACATGCCAATATGAGATCGTCAGGAAGCTCTGCTGGAACGTCCTTTAGGCTATGTACTGCAAAGTCAACTTTTTTTTCAGCTACAGCTCTATCAATTTCTTTTTCAAATATTCCTTTTTGATTTATGTTAAAAAGCGGTCTTGCGTCAGTGTCACCTTTGGTCTTTATTGGAATTATTTCAAATTCCGTTTCAGGAGATTTTTTTTTCAGCTCTGATATGACCCATTTGGTCTGAGCAAGTGAAAGGGGGCTTCCTCTGGTTCCTATTTTATACTTCATGTTTTCACCGCTTTGAGAGATTTTTCATATGCATCTATGGTCTTGTGCAAATCATCAGTAGTATGGGCAGATGATAAAAATACGGTTTCAAATTGAGACGGTGCTACAAAAACGCCATTTTTTAAAAGTGTAGCAAATAGCTTCTTGAACTTTTTGGCATCAGCTTTTTTTGCAGAACCATAATCTGTTACAGGCTTGTCTGTAAAAAAGACCTGAAACATGGAACTAATAAAATTAATCCGGTGAGGAATCTTTAGATCAGTTGCCAGATCTTTGATGGCATTTGCCAAGAGGGTACAACTTAGCTCAAGTTTCGGATAGATCTTGTTTTTGTCCTTGTTTATTGTTTTTATGGATGCTATTGCAGCAGCAACAGATACCGGATTGCCAGCATAGGTACTTGCTTGGTATACCTTTCCTTCTGGGGAAAGCATGTTCATTATTTCATTTTTGCCTCCCACTGCTGCAATGACAAATCCGTTTCCCAAAGCCTTGCCAAGTGTAGTAAGATCTGGTTTTATGGAATAGTATTTTTGTGCACCTCCAGGCGACATTCTAAATCCTGTAACTACCTCATCAAATATCAAAGGAACGTCATGATCGTTTGTGATTTTTCTGACTTCGGCAAGAAATCTTTTTTCTGGTAAAACTAGCCCCATGTTTGCTAGAACCGGCTCTATTATTACACCAGCGACATCTTTTTGTTTTTCAAGTACAGAGTCAAGCTCTTGTGAGTTGTTATACTGTACAACAAGTGTGTTTTTAGAGACTTCGTCAAGGCCTCCTTCTGAAATTGATATTCCGTTATGAGCTGCACCAGAGCCTGCCTTTACAAGAACAGAGTCATGTGCACCATGGTAACATCCTTCAAATTTTATTATTTTTTTCTTCCTTGTAAAACCTCTTGCAAGTCGTATTGCAGTCATTGTTGCCTCGCCTCCAGTGTTTACCAGTCGTACTTTTTCCATTGAAGGATAATTTCTTACAATCAATTCTGATAGTTCAACTTCGATATCTGTTGGTGTGCAGTATAGCGTTCCATTTTTTAATTGTTCCAAAACTGCGGAAAGTATTTCTTTTTTTCGATGTCCTAAAAGCAATGCCCCATATCCGTTACAAAAGTCAAGATACCTATTGCCGTCCACGTCCCAGATCACACTGCCGTTAGCTTTTTTTACAAAGAACGGATACGGATCATAAAATCTGACTGGGCTGTTTATCCCTGATGGAATAACCTTCTTTGCCCGTAAAAATAATTTCTTTGAATTTGACATCAGATAAAGGTAAAATGATTATTATTATAATCTATATGAAAAGTATCTCAATATTAACATCAAGTACAGATTCCTTAAATCAAATTTAAGAAATTGAGCGTGATTAGTAACAGTATCTGTAATTATCGTACTTCACAATTAACTATGGTATCGTGGCTTGCATTGCCAGCAGTGCAAGTGTTATGTCCGTCTCCACCATCAACAATATTCGAACCTGTGCCTATTGTTATTTTGTCATTTCCTGAATCACCCTTTATGATATTGTTACCATTTCCAGCTATGATTGTATCGTCTCCATTGCCTCCAAATATCACATTGTCACCATTTCCTGCAATTATACAATCACCAGATGTACCGGCACGAATTATATCATTTCCGTCAAGACCTATTATCAAATTAGGAGTGCTACCTTTTCCAACTAGTATGTCATCATTTTCTGTACCCATTACCAAGTTGTAAGATGATTCAGGCTTGCCACATGCCAACACTGTCACTGACTGTACGAGTGATTTGGAATTACCAAATTTATCAATAGCATTCCATTCTATTATTGTTTTACCAAGTGAGAACGATGCAGTAGCATTGTTAGTTATTTTTGGAGATGTATCAATAATTCCACTAGCTGTTGCTTGTCCAATTTGTATTGGCATTTCAAATGCAGTAGCATTCACAACTATATCAGCTGGAATGTTTAGTTGTGGTGGAGATCTATCAACTATTGTTATCTTTTGAATTGCAGTAGCAGCGTTTCCAGATGTATCAGTAGCTTTCCATGTCACGATGGTTTGTCCAAATGGAAATACCTGTGGAGCGTCATTTGTAATAGAAGCAACCCCTACGGCATCTTTTGCCGTAGCATTACCAATCTCTACGTTATTACTTGTAGGGCTTGTCGCATTAACAATAATATTTTTCGGTGCTACAATAATAGGTGCAGTGATATCCACCACATCAACTGTCTGAGTTGCGTTTGAGATGTTACCAGCTGCATCCTTTGCAGTCCATGTAATTGCAGTTGTACCTATTGGGAATGCTGATGGGTCGTTGTTGGATACTGCAACTTGTTCTACATCTGTTGCAGTGGCGTTACCCAGTGAAACGGTATTATCAGTAAGTGAGGTTGCCTCTACCTTGATGTCCTTTGGTGGAATGATCTTTGGTGCAGTTGTGTCCATCACATCAACTGTCTGAGTTGCGTTTGAGATGTTACCAGCTGCATCCTTTGCAGTCCATGTAATTGCAGTTGTACCTATTGGGAATGCTGTTGGGGCGTTGTTGGATACTGTAACTTGTTCTACGTCTGTTGCAGTAGCGTTACCTAGAGATATGGTATTATCAGTAAGAGAAGTTGCCTCTACCTTGATGTCCTTTGGTGGAATGATCTTTGGTGCAGTTGTGTCCATCACATCAACTGTTTGAGTTGCGTTGGAGATGTTACCAGCTGCATCCTTTGCAGTCCACAATATCAAAGTCTTGCCAAATGGGAATAATTTCGGAGCATCGTTTGTCAATGTGATTGGTTCAATATCGGATGTAGTAATGTTGCCTAGTGGTACGGTGTTATTGTTAAGCGATGTAGCTTCAAATGTAATGTCCTTTGGTGGAATGATCTTTGGTGCAGTTGTGTCCATCACATCAACTGTTTGAGTTGCGTTGGAGATGTTACCAGCTGCATCCTTTGCAGTCCATGTAATTGCAGTTGTACCTATTGGGAATGCTGATGGGGCGTTGTTGGATACTGCAACTTGTTCTACATCTGTTGCAGTGGCGTTACCCAGTGAAACGGTATTATCAGTAAGAGAAGTTGCCTCTACCTTGATGTCCTTTGGTGGAATGATCTTTGGTGCAGTTGTGTCCACCACATCAACTGTCTGAGTAGAGTTCGAGATGTTGCCAGCTGCATCCTTTGCAGTCCATGTAATTGCAGTTGTACCTATTGGGAATGCTGTTGGGGCGTTGTTGGATATAGATTCTACACCTACAGCATCTGTCGCGTTTGCCTTTCCAACAAATACTACATTATCATTTACACTTGTAGCCTCAATTCTAATGTCATTTGGAATTATTAATTTTGGAGCAGTAGTGTCTCTGACATCAACTGTCTGTGTAGCATTAACAGAATTGCCAGATGTGTCTACTGCAATCCATGTAACTGTGGTCAAACCAATACCGAATACTTTTGGTGCGTTGTTAGTTACGGTGACTTGCTCTAGATCAGTTACTGTTGGAGTACCTAATGGAATGGTATTATTGTTAAGCGATGTAGCTTCAAATGTAATGTCCTTTGGTGGAATGATCTTTGGTGCGGTTGTGTCCACCACATCAACTGTTTGAGTAGAGTTCGAGATGTTGCCAGCTGCATCCTTTGCAGTCCACAATATCAAAGTCTTGCCAAGCGAGAAAGACTTGGTTACGTTGTTGGATACTGCAACTTGTTCTACGTCTGTTGCAGTGGCGTTACCCAGTGAAACGGTATTATCAGTAAGAGAAGTTGCCTCTACCTTGATGTCCTTTGGTGGAATGATCTTTGGTGCGGTTGTGTCCACCACATCAACTGTCTGAGTAGAGTTCGAGATGTTGCCAGCTGCATCCTTTGCAGTCCACAATATCAAAGTCTTGCCAAATGGGAATAATTTTGGAGCGTTGTTGTCGATAGATTGTATTAGACCATTATCTGTTACAGTAGCATTGCCTAGTGGTACCTGATTATCAGTTATCGATGTGGCTTCAAAGACAACATTTGATGGTGGAGTCAATTTTGGTGCAGTAGTATCAACTATTTTTACTGTCTGAGTATCAGCAGCACCATTACCTGCAGCATCTTTTGCAGTCCAAGTAACTGTAGTTGTACCTATTGGGAATGTCTTTGGTGCATTATTGGTTACAGATTGTATTATGCCATTATCTGTTACAGTAGAATTACCTAAATCGATTACATTGTTTGTAGTACTTGTTGCTTCCATTGTAATGTCAGATGGAGCATGAATTATTGGCGGTGTGGTATCCTGAATAGTAATTATTTGTTTTGCAGTGGCGTCATTTCCTGAAGCATCCTTTGCAGTCCAAGTTACAATTGTCTGTCCCAGTGGAAAGTATGTAGGTGCATCGTTTGTCATGGATAACACCCCAACTCCATCATATGCTGATGGCAATCCAAGATCAACAGAATTATGATCA
>DASSAF010000106.1:0-3932 GCA_035685565.1 Nitrosopumilaceae archaeon
TATGCTGGCACTTATTTTCCTCCATTAGACAACTATGGTAGACCTGGTTTTGGTAGTGTGCTGAGACAATTAACACAATCTTGGAAAGAAAAACCACATGATGTAGAATCTACAACTGAGAATTTTATGAACGCATTACAACGAACTGAATCAATAGTCTCTTCGACAAAGCTAGAGAAAACAATACTTGACGAAGCTGCACTAAATCTTCTTTCTATGGGTGACCCAATAAATGGAGGATTTGGACAAGCTCCAAAGTTTCCTAATGCTGCAAATCTTTCTTTTATGCTAAGATACTCTAAACTTTCTGGAATTGCAAGATTTCAAGAGTTTGTTTTTAAGACATTAAACAAGATGGCAAATGGAGGAATTTATGATCATCTTGGTGGCGGATTTCATAGATATTCTACAGACTCTAGATGGCTTGTACCTCATTTTGAAAAGATGCTATATGATAATGCGCTCTTACCGATAGTTTATGCAGAAGCATATCAAATCACTAAAGATCCAAGATATCTTGAAGTCGTCAATCAGACTTTGCAGTATGTATTACGTGAGATGACCTCTTCTGATGGCGGATTTTATTCTGCACAGGATGCAGATTCCGAAGGCGAAGAAGGTAAATTCTATGTTTGGAGGAAAAATGAGATCCAAGAAATCTTAGGTAAAGATACGGACATCTTTTCTCTTTATTTTGACGTAACTGACGGTGGAAATTTTGAAGGTCATACGATATTACATAATAGCATCAATACCTCCACTGCAGCATTTCAGTTTGGTAAAACAGAACAAGAAGTAAAAGAAATAATAAAAAAATGTTCTGAGAAACTCTTCGAAATACGTTCAAAACGAGTGCCACCAGGAAAAGACGAAAAAATCCTTACAAGCTGGAATGCACTTATGATATCTGCATTTGTTAAGGGGTTTAAAATATCTGAACAAAAAAGATTTTTAGAAGCAGCAGAAAAATGCGTGAACTTTATACAAGAAAAACTCACAAAAAACGGTGAGCTTTTAAGAACATACAAAGACGGACAGGCGAAGCTCAAAGCGTATCTTGATGACTATGCGTATTTTACAAACGCCCTTTTAGACCTTTTCGAAACAAATCCAAATAAAAAATATCTTGAGCTTGCAATTTATTATACCGATTATTTACTTGAACATTTTTGGGATGAGAACGAAAAAAACTTTTTTTTCACTGCTGACAATCATGAACAGTTGATTATTCGAACAAAAAACATCTACGATCTATCACTCCCATCAGGAAATTCAGTTGCAGCAAACACATTTCTAAGACTATATCATTTGACACAAAATAACAGATACCTTGATGTTTCAGTTAAGATAATGGAATCGCTTTCAACAATGGCCGCAGAAAACCCATTTGGATTTGGGCAACTTCTAATTGTAATGTATCTATACCTGAAAAATCCAACTGAGATTACTTTGCTAAATGAGGAAAATCATGAGATTTATACAAATCTCACTAAAAGATTTCTACCAGAGTCCATACTAGTAACAATCCAAAAAGCCGAATACTTGGAAGACTTGAAAAAGTATCCGTTTTTTGCAGGAAAAGAATACGACAAAACAAAAACCAAGGTTTTTGTATGTAAAAATTTTACATGCTCATTACCGCTTTATTCGTTAACAGAAATAGAAAAATTACTTTAAACTTTTAATATTTATCTCTAATCTTTGTCCAACACTTGGACTGCCCATTCTTTCATATCTGCGTTTTGGCATGATGATTGTTATTGCTGTTTGCGCGTAACTTTTTATTGCAACTGTTGGTTGTGATTGAAGTATTGCTTCAATAAATGGGGCTATTTGTTCTCTGAGTTCTGGCTCTAGTTTGTTATTTATTGCGTCAAGCATGAGCTGTTTTTGTGACATGGGCTCGGTTTGCACATCTTCAACAAGTGATAATTGAACTGTCTGACCATTGTCTACAAGCTGTTGAATTTGGTAATGAATTACTTCTGACATGTGAGTCCTAAATAGTGTAGGGATTTATCTCTAACGCAAATAAACTATATTTTCGCATCTAAAATGCCTTTTCTAATTTGATCCGCTCTTCGCTTAATGATTTGATGAAATTCCTGAATGTCGTCAAGACTTGGTTTTTGTTTCTGATTTGCATAAGCTTGTAAAAACCCCGAATATACACAACCAATTATTATTCCAAAAGTCGCAGCGGTAATATCTGTAACATCTGAGGAACATTCTTGCGCAAACTGCTTGTAAGAGGAAGACTCACTGATGTAATAATCTATGAGATTATTAATGAAATCTTTGGTTGTCGCAGGGATGGTCAATAGTTAAGATTTCAAACTATCGTTTATAATGTTTGATTTTAAAGAAAATGAACAAAAATTCTACGGAAATTCATTTTGATGTCATGTAATTAGAGAAAATACTAACATAATATTGACCTAGTTTCTTTTTAGTTTGATCGGAAATTCTGTTTCATGCCTATAGAAATTAATAGAATAAACAAAGAGTGTCCACAATGTAAAAACTCTACCGTGTTTAATACTGGTAAAGGCTATTTTTGTGGAAAATGTTTAAGCACACCACAAATGGCTTAATTATTAATCATTTTTACCTACAAACATGCAATGGCATCTTGAGAGAGAAGGAGATTATTTTCGAGTTTTTGATGAGAACAAAAACATTGCAGGATATTTTGCTCCAGAGTATGGTGATATATTTCCACAAGAAAAGACTGACGATGTAATTGAAGAAATGCATAAAAACCATGAAAAAATCCCAGGTGGATATCTATTACTCCCCATGATAAAATTTGGGATATTTAGTCTTGCTAGTGAAATAGATATGGATTATCTTGATGCAAGAATGGATGAAGTAAGGGATAGAATTTTGTGGTGGAAAAATTTTATTGCATCTCAAAAAAACCAAAACCACAAAATTCGTGTATCTCACACAGATCCAGACATGTTAAGTATCACATTTCCAGTTACGTTTGCTGTACCTGTTCCTTTAGAAAAAAATGTTCTTCTTGAAGAACTCCGATCCACGCTTGACGTATTAAATACTCAAGGCTTACTGTAGAATTTATGGTAAAAAATTATTCTGAATTTGTTTTGGCTTTGTTAAATGAATCAAGAGCTCTTGTTTCATAATAAAATGACTGTCCTAAGAGTTGATCCGATCTGATCTTAGTGGAATTATCTCCTGTCTGAATCCATTGTTTTAAGAGTTTATCACTATCAAGTTGCGCTTGAGTAGAAAGTCTGAATAATTCTAATGAAGGAGCAAAAGGCTCTGGTGGCTTTATCTTGTTATATTTTGATAATGTCTCGATTAGAACAGCTATATGCGCATCTGAAATTTGTAATATGTCCTGTTTTGTTATGTTTCCATTTTGATACAGTGTAATTTTTGCATCATAATTGGCAGTCTCGTTTTTGAGATCATTTTGTATCTGTGCAAGACTATCCCCAAAACTCTGACCTGATATTTTTGCTTGATCAAGATTATAATTTAACATAATGACTATGCCAATTATTATTGCTCCTGCAACAACTGCCATACGTATTTTCCTTTTTGGATTTGGATCTTTCTTTTTCTTCAACACTGTTGGTAATTTTAGATACGAAATAAATCTATTCTAAATGACATGAGCCTTTTTTGAAAAACACTCTAATCGATATAAGTTCCTTCAGCATCTGCTTTGAGCTCTATTATTAGTACACTTCCGCTGATATAGGAGTCCTTTCTTACTGTTCTAACACGTCCTACCTCCAAATGATACGGCCAAATGTCTACCACAATGGTTCCTATCTTTACATCAGATGGTGCATCAGTAATAGTGATGTCTTCTTTTTTTATTCCGTAATCAACAAGCTTCTTTATACAATGATTAAGTAATGGTTCTGGTAATCCGTGATCTATTGCCCAAACAG
>DASSAF010000107.1:0-1871 GCA_035685565.1 Nitrosopumilaceae archaeon
ATAAAGAAATTATTAAAGAAACAAATATTAATTAAAGATAACGAGAGCGGAATAAAAGGCGCATATTTTTTAAATCCCCAATATTTTTGGAAAGGGGAAAGGGGTAAGTCATATAAAAACTACAATAAAAGAGAGGGTAAATGATATGGGCCTGCTCGCTATCCCATATAAAACAAAATACGATGAATTAAAATTATCTAGGATAATAGTAACACTGCAAGCGCTAATGGATAGCATTGGGGATTGCAATGTTTATTTCGACGCCTGCGGCGATTATACATCCGATTCTGAGTTTTATTATGGAAAAGATGTTTTCGGTTATAACTGCGAAAGAGGCGAAGAAATGTATCATACTGGGTTGTTTATTAATTGCGGGTTTAAATTTGGAGATAACGGATCCGATGACATATAAAGAACATATGATTCAGGTGTGCCGCAACTTAAATGAATATTGCAAACATTTGGAAAACAGAATTGATCGCCTGAGTGGATATGCAAAATGGATTAATATACTTGGGATAGTGTCATGGTTGATGGTTTGTTTTATTTTTGGATATGAGATTTTTAAATAAGGATGACCGCATGAGCGAGAGAAAGATAATTGAATATTGCATCGTCAGTGATTTTATTATTTCCAACATTAATCAGAAAATTGAATTTGCCTTTAAAGAAGGGTGGGAAATTTTAGGAACCCCTTTCTCTTGGCAATCATACGAACAAGCTGAAAGAATTTGCCAAGCAATGGTGAAATATGAAAATAATTGATTATACATTATTGAGAAAAAGTTGTGAGCGTAACAATGGCCATATTGATCTTGAATCTATAGTAAATGAATATTTAAAGACAGGATGGCATTTGTATGGAGAGCCCTTTTCCGGAGAATGTTATATATATCAAGCAATGATCAGAGTGGAGGATGAAAAATCCGAGGATGAAAGCAAGGAATGGGAAGCAACGATTAATATTGCTAAGAAAGAGCAGCCACATAAAGAAGATCCCGAGCTTCTCAGGGATTGGGGAAGAAAGCTCGAGGATATAAAAGAATTTGCGACTAAAACAGGGCTTCCCAATGAAGTTCAGAGAGAATTACTTTGTTTAGTTGAAGATTATTATCAATCATCAATTAAGCGTGCAATCGATAAATATAAAGCGGGGGTTGAATGAGTATTTTAGTATTTGCAATTACATTCGTATTTGTGGGCGTTCTTTATGAGATTGATCACCGTCATCATGAAGAATGCATGCAGTATGAGGCGCAGGCAGAAGAAGACGCCGTTGATTATACGTGCGTGCCAGTAAATGAAAATCCGAATCTTTAGGAAAGGAGAAATAAATAATGAAAGTTAACGGTCTGCACAATTTAGAAAAAGCGATAGATACCAAAGACAAGAGATATCAGAAACAGCCTTATTTGGACAAGGAGAGGCGCGAACAAGAGGAATTAGAAGAGCTTGAGCGATTAGAGGCTGAGGAAAATAGTATTGATGAATTTGATCATGCGGGAAAAAAAGAGCGAAGGGTATATTTTGATGATGATATCTTATTAGAATTATCCGAGATTTTCACAAATCTAAAAAATGATAAAAAATATACTTCCGAAAAGCTTTCTGGTTATTCGAATTTGGCTGTTTTTCAAATTAACAGAATATTGAAAGGAACTTATAAAACGCTAACGCCATCAATGGCGCGTAAAGTTGCCCATATATTAGGTGTCGATATAGAACATCTTATTAGCGGAACTATCCCTAAAAAGAAATCCTCACTAATATACGATCAAGAACAGTCTTTCAACATTAACGGCGATAATTTCAGCCTGAAAGCGACATTAAACACCAAGGCTTTTAAGTTGTTTATCACCAGAGATAATGAG
>DASSAF010000108.1:0-3876 GCA_035685565.1 Nitrosopumilaceae archaeon
AAAACATCAGTACAGTGCGTATGCAATATTTTGTAGCACTCAAGATTGGTGAGAAGCGTGTCAAAGAAGCGAGAATGCACCTGAACAAATATGCAAACGGTATTGCAATGCCAGCTCTTGCATTAAAAGACAACAAAACAAATGTCTGGGAACCTGTTGGTGAAGAAAACTTGTATGCCGTTCTAAATGACGGTGGAGGATATGTGTTAACAGATGTAAGCGGGTACATGATAGTTTTATGCGATAAAAATGGCATTTCTAAAGCCATTGCAAGAGGACTGGATACTGAGCGCAAAGATACAATAGTGAAAATGTTGCAAGCAGATAATCTTCAAGAATTCAAAGGTCAAGTATCACTTCCAGTATGATACATAATAATAAAATGAGATTAAATCCATTTTAAATTCATTAAACATTAAATTAGTACATTTACTGAATCCTAGGAATGGTAAAGAAATTTGAGAATGAAGTAGAGGTCAAAGGCCATCTCATAGATTCAATGATACTTACAAAGATATTTGATGTCATAATGGACTTGGATGGAGAGTTCCAAGTACAGGAATTTAGAGTAGGAAAAAGAAAAAAAGACGAGAGTTATGCAAAGCTCCTAGTTCAGGGCAAATCACAAAAACATCTTGATGAGATTTTAGAATCAGTGTACCGTGCAGGTGCCACTTCAAAGATACAGCAGGAAATCAAGATGCAATCTGCGCAAAGAGACATGGTGATGCCTGATGATTTTTACAGTACAACAAACAATCGTACAGATGTTTTCTACAAAGGAAAATGGATAAAGGTGGAAAACATGATGATGGACAAATGCATCGTAGTCAAGGGAAATCGGGCTTGGTGTTCTCCTATTCGTGAAATTAAAAAAGGTGACATGATAATTGTTGGAGAACGAGGAATAAGGATCACACCTCCTGAAAGGCCAAGAGAGGGAGTAAATCTTTTTCAGTTTATGGGAAGCAGTAGCTCAAGTGAGCGTCCGACACAACACATTGCAAGAAAAGTCGCTCATGATATCTACAAGACAAAAAGAGAAAAAGGCAAAATTGTTCTAGTAGGCGGTCCCGCAATCGTGCACACGGGAGCATCTGATTCAATTGCAACTTTGATAAGATTAGGGTTTATCGATGCAGTACTTGCAGGAAATGCGCTTGCAGTACATGATATAGAATATTCCACTCTGGGAACTTCACTTGGAATGAATGTTCAAAATGGCACTTTGGCAGTAAGAGGGCATCGAAATCACATGCAGGCAATAAATTCAGTTTTCAAAGCAGGCACCATACCAAAAATGGTGGCAAACAAGATACTTAGAAAAGGAATAATGTATGAATGTGTAAAAAGAAAAATTCCGTTTGTATTAGCAGGCTCGTTACGAGACGATGGACCGCTTCCTGATGTTATAACAGACATGACAGTTGCACAAAAAAAATACAAGGAGATACTCAAGGATGCAAAAATGGTAATAATGATATCAACCATGCTTCATTCTATAGCAACTGGCAACATGTTACCTGCTGAAGTAAAAGTGATAGTAGTGGATATCAATCAGCCAACAGTAACCAAACTGATGGACCGTGGAACATGGCAAGCTCTTGGCATAGTTTCAGATGTTGGTGCATTTTTGCCTCTTGTAACGCAAGAAATTCAAAAATTAATCTAATACTCTTCAACCTTACAAATTTATTTTATCCAAGTTAGAAACATAATTGCAACTGAAAACCCCATAACTACAACAGTAACCCAACCTAGAATGTTAGATAATTTTCCATTAGTTTTACTCTCAAGTATTTTTTTATCATTACCAATTTTCATAATTGCAATAAGAAGTGGAACTGCAATGATCCCATTAATTACGGCCGCATAGATGAGTGCTTTGATAGGATCAACGGCTGCAAAATTTATCCAAAGTCCTATCACAGTAGACGCGGCTATAATGATGTAAAATCCTCTGGCTTGTTTGAATTTTTTACTTAGACCTTCTTTCCATCCAAATTGCTCCGATAACGCATATGCCGATGAGCCAGCTAGTACCGGTATTGCAAGTAATCCTGTACCAATTATTCCCAAAGCAAAGATAGTTTTTGCCAGTTCTCCAGAATGAGGAAATGTTTTCACCAGAGGCTCTAGTGCTTTTGCAGCCTCATCTGCCGTAGATATGTCAGTTAGTCCATTAACATGAAGAGTTCCAGAGGTAGTCATAATAATAAACCACATGATTGCCTGAGAAAATACCATCCCAACTGTAACATCTTTTCTCATCATCATGATCTCTTTTTTTCGAATTTTTGGTTTACCTTCCCCGATGTCTTTTATCTTATTTTTTGCAACATCTTCCTCAGCTTCTTCAGATGCTTGCCAAAAAAACAGATATGGAGATATGGTAGTACCAAAGATTGCAACAAATATCATCACAAATGTTGGAGTAAATTCAAAATGTGGCACAATACTTGCAATAAATACACTAGTCCAATTTTCTCCGACAACGATCGCTGTAATTACATAAGCAAATAAGCTCAAAGTCAGGTACTTGAGTATTATCACATATTTTTTGTATGGAATAAAAATTTCTGCGCAAATAATCAGTGTAGTAAAAAGAATTGTTACAATGACTATTGGCACCTGTGGAGAAACAAGTTTGACTGAAGCTGACATTGCACCAATATCTGCGCCAATGTTTATGGTATTTGCAACAAGAAGAAGACTGATTATTGGATAACCCATCTTTTTTGAATATCTTTTCTTTATTATTCCTGCAAGACCACTTCCAGTAACTAGTCCAATTCTAGCACACATCTCTTGAATCGCTATCATCATTGGTAATTGGAATAATGCAAGCCATAAAGTTCCCAAACCAAATTGTGCACCTGCTTGAGAATATGTTGCGATGCCAGAAGGATCATCGTCTGATGCTCCTGTTATTAGTCCAGGTCCTAGAATCTTAAAGTATGATTTGAATATCGATAGTTTTGATTTTGGCATCTATTGTACACGTCGTTAATTGTTAATATTGTTTGAAGGTAGGTTTTCAAAAGTAATCATGTTGAATATTATTCTAATAATTGGAGTTTGTAACCATATTGTCTCATGATTTTCCGGGGAACATCATATTTGACCTGGTAAAATTATTTTTCACCATCCATGGCCCCATGTACTGATTTTGAAAGTTTTGATTTTCCATCATGTCATACATGAAATCTTTGTTTTGAAACATATGGTCATACATCTGTTGCCTGAGTTGTGGGTCTTGCATTATGTATCCCATATACTGACTTGTAAATTGTGGATTTTTTCCTATCATTTGATTAAACATTACAGGATTTTGCATCATGTATGGATTGTACGAATTCATAAAAAGTGCCGAGCCTATACCCACCCCAGCAAAAAATACGCCTATGATAATTCCGATCCACATGTATTTATTATTCAATATAATGCGTTGTCTTTTTTATTTAATAACGCATTCATAGATTCTCAATGTTGATTTTCAGCATTGATTTATAATTTGTGTAATTTTCTTTATGTTTTTTACAATCATTCAATGATTTCGATTTTGTCTAATAGATTTTGGTTCCAATAGTATTACTTTTCTTCCAAGTGAGTAATCGCTGCCACATTTTGGACAGTTAAAATTATTCCATCCTATTTGAGTAAGAATTATCTCTTCGTCTGAATGATTTGCACATGTTAATCTTTGTTCCATGAAAAAGATAGGATATTTTTCTTAATAAGCAGGTGTACTAGATTGGATATGACAATTGAGTGTAGTTATGGATCGTCAAGATATGAGAGAGATTTAATGTTCATATATGATTATTTCTTAGTCATGTTATGAGACTAAAAGACAAAGTCGCAGTAGTTACAGGT
>DASSAF010000109.1:0-1837 GCA_035685565.1 Nitrosopumilaceae archaeon
TTAGTTGGTTATCGTCTCTTCCCTGTAATTCAGTAGTCATGCCTAAGATCAATTATTTTTATTTATTGAATCAAGTATCAGAGTTTTCAATCCAAGTGGTTAAATTCTTTAGAACAAGACAAATCCCATGAAGCCACAAGAAGGAACTTTCAAGGCAATACTAATCACAATAGGAAGAAAGACCGGTAAGGAACACGCTGTAGAATTAAAAGCGGTCTTTTATGATAACAGATTCTATTTTTCAAGGAGAAATTCTCAAAGTGATTGGTTAAAAAACTCACTTGTCAATCCTCAGGTAAGAATACAACATAATGACACCATATTTTCTGGAATTGCATCACTGGTAACTGATGAAAACTTGGCAAAAAAAATCTCACAACTAAAATATTCCGACAAGAGGGCTGAGGAATCTAGGGTTGTTTTACAGGTTACGTTACATGAACAATTGTAGTTACACCACGCCGTTCATGCTCTTGACCTTCACTCATTTCAGATACAATAACTGTAAATGATATTATGTCGCGTGGTTTGCATTCTTGTGCATTCATCTTCAGATGCAGATCAAGCAAATCAAATTCTTGTCCTTCTAAAATATTGGATTCATCAATTGAAACACTGGTAGTTGAACTAATCAAAAAGCGTCTGTCCTTTTGGTGCCAACCAAGTTTGACTTTGTATCCCTCTCGACCTACTGCTTTAACATTAACGTCTATTATTCCTGATTTTGCTAATGTATATCCAGATGAATTATTTACAAAGACACCAATTTGAAAAGGATTACCTGCCGTGTTTTCTGCCATTTTCTGAATTCCATCATTCATCACTACGTCTACTCCTTTTATTGTCGTAGCTACTTTGGCAATCCATTCGTTTGTTCGTTCTACAGTAGCAGATATTCTTTCACGTCTTTTTTTGTCTTCCTCAGGAGGGAGTTTGTAATAATCCACCCATGCAAGGTAATCATTACTGATATCTTTGATAAACTGGATGCATGTTACTTTGTAGTCATCTACACTAGATGCCCTCTCTGAGCCTTCATCATAAGGAATACCATCTTTGTCTAATGGAAGCATATTTTTTATTAAAATGCCTTGTAAATAAACCCAATAAATATATGACAAAAATTTTAAATTTCAAATCGTGAGCTTTTCAGATATTACACAAGATCTCCAAAATGAATTAAACTCAAACATGCCGCAAATAAGATTTCTTTTAAAAAAATCTCCCGCGCTTGCATTTACCACAATAAATGAGATCTCAGCAAAAGTAGGAAAAAAGTACAATCTATTACTTTCGATAAATTTTCCAGAACGAGGAAAGATAGAAGATTTCGAATCATATGGAACAGAAAACATTGGCATGGTAATTGACAGATTCAGAAAGACATTTCCAATTCAAAGGGAATTGATAAAATCAAAAGCCTCTGAAATTTTTGGTAATATACAAGTTCAAGATGCATACATGTATGAAGGAAAAGAAGGAGTAAGAGTTGTTTTAGATTCTGGAAGATTAGATGTCTTACCAGCATCATTACATGTATGGGGCAGGTTTGATGGAAAAATTATAGAGTTTTGTGATTGGCTTTTGGCAAGCTGTTATCAACTTAAACCAGGTGTCAAAGGCGCCGAAAGTGAAGTAAGTTCATAAGAATACTGAAGATTTCCAGAAAGATCGTATACTTCGGCTTTTACTGGAAGAGGTAAATTGTCTACTATCCAAAGTTTGTTTTCCTTTTGACCTTCTTTATATGAAATGGTGTATGAATCAAGAGAACCAAATTTGAGTGGGATTTTGCCATAGTCTGTTACTTTAATTTCTTCTTGAATATCATGAATGT
>DASSAF010000110.1:0-2092 GCA_035685565.1 Nitrosopumilaceae archaeon
CGCATTACAAAATCTAAAACGTATGCGTACTCTTCATATTTTCTAGGTTGAGTTCTATCCAAGAACATTTACTCCTTAGTGGACTTACGCGTTCTCCTTGATAATTTTTAACATTTTTTCTAGCGTTTCTGCCAGGATTAATTTTTTCCAACCAAAGGTAAACGCACGTAGTTCTGCCTCTGTACTTGGAAGGTTATTTACAATTTCTACTGCTTCCTCTTCTGTAATTCCGCATTCCTTTACAAGTTGTTGCTTGAGTTTTTTTGCAGCCTTTCCATCAATTTTTGCAAATTTTGACACATAATCAAATGTCCATCTTTGTATTTGATCCATAGATTCTGGATCAGATTTTTCCATAATTTCTTTAACTTCAGAAACAGAAATTGGTTGCTTCTTTTTTATTTCTTCCATGTTTATACACCAAATGGTTTGATATGATCTAATCTTGTTATGAGAGTTTTTGTTTTATTACCAAGCTTAACATCCATTGTTACAACTCTGCGTCCAACACTTGTTATAGTCCCAACTTTACCATGATACCTTCGATGTGGCAATGCCTTGTGTTGTGAAGGATCTATGATTACAAGAGCCTTGTCTCCTTTGACAAATGTTCTCATTAGGAAAGATACTCCTCTAATTCTGTCTTTAGTCATAACAGATCGTGATTTATGCATGAATCCATGAGAACGACCATGGGGTTTCTTTGTAGTCATATTCGTAAAGACTTGAGTTGTCCATAATTTAACACTTACTAGCTATTTTGGCATGTTTAGATCGTAATTATGGATAATCAAGATCCTATTCCTTGAAACAAGGAAAAATGAGAGGTGTGTCTATTCCTCAGATTCGTCTTTCTTTTTCTTTTTTGTTTCTTCTTCTGGATCCGATACACCGGCTTCGGTCAGAGTGAATATTACTTCTTGTTCTGGATGGTGTGGACTGTCAACCATTCTTGCTATTCTCTTCTTTCCAGATTTCTTAAAGTATACTCTGTATGTGCTTGAGTGTGCAACAACATTTCCTCCAATTGGGCGTGTTGGGTCACCAAAGAATGTGTCTGGAGATGACATTACTTGATTAGTTGCAATGGCAGCAACATTGTATGTTTCAGCAGTTCTTGTAAGAAGATGCATGAATTTGTTCAATCTTTGTTGTCTAATAGAAAGTGTTCCTCTTCCCAGATATTCCGATCTGAACAGTCCTACTGCAGAATCAACTACAATTAGTTTAATTTTATTTTCTTCTATTACTGTGCCTGCTTCTTGCATTATCAGCTCTTGGTGTGAGCTATTGTATGCTTTGGCAACAATAATTCTATCTAATGCTTTTGCTGGATCAAGACCTTTTGCTTTTGCTATAGAAACAATTCTTTCAGGTCTGAATGTATTTTCAGTATCAATATACAAAACTCCTCCATCTAGACCACCTTCTTCTTTTGATTTTTGAACATTGACACACATTGTATGACAAAACTGTGTTTTTCCAGAACCAAATTCACCATAAACTTCTGTGACAGCTTGTGTTTCAATTCCACCGTCAAATAACATATCTAATGCATTCGTATCAGTAGAAATCTTTCCAATATCCTGTCTTCTTTTGTAAATTTCGGTAGCACTAACAAATTCTTTTTGAAGTTGTCCAGATTCTATGAGAGATTCTCTTGCTTTGGTTACTAGTTTTGCTGCAGTATCAAACTCCATTCCAGTGATCTCCGCTATATCCACCGGACCTCTTACTAGCAGATCCATTATGTTATGAACACCTGCATCATTTAGCTTCTTGGTAGTTACTGGACCGACCCCATCTAAACTGTCTAATCTTACTTCGTCCATCTTACCGTATGGTACGGTACGAGTACCTATTAAACATATTGTTTTGCGGTGCTGTCTAATTGACGGGACACGGGACGGATTCTTCTCCGTGTCAAGATCGGGACATAAAAAATGACCCACAAGTTAAAGCCGGATTTTACATATTTCTCTGGATTTGTTCAATATCGGTATTCGTTATAACGATATTCAAAATTGTAAGTAATTTTGAATTTTATTTTTTACTTGTATTACTTTCTTCTGGATTTCTTATTGTTGTATCT
>DASSAF010000111.1:0-1743 GCA_035685565.1 Nitrosopumilaceae archaeon
AAATTTCAAAATAGGCATCAAAGTTCAAAACTTGAACCAAAATTGTCAAAAAGTTCAACAATTAAACCAAGATGCCATCAAAAGTTGGGCCGATTCTAAATAGATGTTTGACGTTTAAGAGTCCAGATAAACATGACAACATAACTACAGACAAACCAACACGGCGCATTGACTGTCCAAAAGAAAATGACTGTCATTGGCTTGGCAGCATTGCCAATAGCTCTTGCCGCATACAGCAACAATGGAATATCGGTACAGGGTATTTCATCAGCCCTAACAAGTGGAGTGTTTCCAATTGGTCTCACTTTGCTTTCATGGGGGCTTGCTGCAAAAATAGGGCTAAAGATTAGAAAGTAAGTACACTACTTTCTTTACTTTTTTTCTCTACAGATAGAAGATCTGATTTAGTTAACAGTAGACAAATAGCAGTGTTGTAGAAATGCAATTCAAATTTTTAATATATGATTAGTAAAGTGTTTATTTACACAATAAAATAGATATTCTAATGATCAAACTTGGCATATTGATTTCTGGTCGGGGTAGCAACATGGAAGCTATTTTAAAATCAATCAAAAAGAGCAAAATTCCAATAAAACCTGCAGTTGTAATATCAAATAAACCAGATGCAAAGGGGATAAAAATTGCGCAAAAGCTTGGAGTCAAGACTGAGATAATAGAAAGTGATGAGATCAAAGGCAAAAGCTGGGATTATGATAGAATGATTGTTTTGGTTTTGAAAAAACATGGTGTTACACCAAGAAATGGCCTTGTCTGTCTTGCAGGATTTATGAGAATAATGAGTCCAGAGTTTATCAGGCATTTTAAAGGAAAGATAATGAATATTCATCCTGCGATATTGCCTTCGTTTCCCGGATTGCATTCACAAAAACAGGCAGTAGACTATGGCGTCAAGTATTCTGGCTGTACTGTTCATTTTGTAGACGAGGGAGTGGATACTGGGCCAATCATATTACAAGATATAGTACAGGTAAAAGATACTGATACTGAGGAAAGTCTTGCAAAAAAAATTCTTGCCAAAGAGCATGAGATTTATCCAAAGGCAGTCAAGCTTTTTGCAAAAAGAAGAATAAAAGTAAAAGGAAGAAAGACAATAATTTCCTAGGAATCCGGTCCGCCAAAAAAATACAGTACAACTAGCTCTTTTTTATTTCCATGAAATTTGTGCTCTAGATTTTTTGCAACATAGTATGACATTCCTTCTGATACGGGATAGTCTTTTCCATTAATATTTAGAAAGCCGTCTCCGCGTATGATGTAATAGATTTCATCACTGTCATGTGGCCCTTGGGTGTCTTTTTCTCCAGAAGCTAGTCTTAGTATTCCTGCTGCCAGGTTTTCTTTGTTGATAAATGTATGAAAGTATGAATCACTCTTTGAGATGTCTTTGAGGAATTGGTTTGTGTCAAACTGGATTTTCAACATACTATGTTTTTTGATAGAGATTAATCAATGTAATCAGACATGAATAAATGGAAAAATATAGGCTACCAATTCATTCTTTGATTCTGGCATACTAAATGCAGTTTTTCGTTTACATCTGGGTACGAGCCCGATGGGACCACATACAATAATGTCCTAATTGCGATTCCAACTCTTTATGGTAAAACTATGATTTAAAGATGCAGAGTTTTCATTTTCTAAATTTTGAAACTAGACTTCATTCTATAGAATATAAGTAAGGAGATTAAACTAATTGCAAGTACTGGCAATGCTAGAGGAAAT
>DASSAF010000112.1:0-1705 GCA_035685565.1 Nitrosopumilaceae archaeon
ACCAAATGCAGTGAAAACTAAAAGATACCAAATTTTTGGTTTAGTTAATTCGTAGTATACCTTGATTCTTGAGCTTGCCTTTGTGGTTAACACTCTTTCTCCTCTTTTTTGATCTTTTTTAGTTATTTATAGGTTGAATAAATTCCTACTTTACTGGTTTATAGGGCATGGGCTTGGTTGTTCTTTTCATCTCAATAAAACTCTCAGAACGTTGTACACCCTGAATCCGACCTAATTTCTCTGAAATCAATCGATGCATCTCATCCAAATTCTTTGCATACATTGTGACCAAAATATCAAACCTACCTGTAACCTCTGAAATCTCTCTTACTTCAGGGACCTTGAATAATTCCTCAATCACATGGTCACGAAGCTTAGAATCCATGTTTATTCCAGTCAAAGCTTTTACCGTGTATCCAAGCTCTCTGTCATTTACGACTATTGTGAATCTCTCGATAAGTTTTCTTTTTATTAATCTCTTAATTCTGCTATATACTACAGATGAGTTGACGTTGATCTTTTTTGATATACGTGGTACTGAAATATTTGCATCTGCAGCAAGTTCCGATAGAATTGTCATATCTAAATCATCTACTTTTGCCATTTAAAATACCAATTATTCTGAATAAATGGATCTTAATAAAGGTATTATTACAATTTTTCTAAAAATTTTTCATCATTTTATATGAGACCTTTTTTGTAGAGCATTTCAGCTAAAAGTACTGCGCCTTTTGCGGAACCCATTTTTTCGTTATGGGAAAATAACACATACTTTATGCCATTTTCAAAAACTGTATCCTCACGTAATCTTCCTACAACAGTAGACATACCTCCATCTATCTCTCTATCTAATCTTGGTTGAGGTCTAGTAGGATCATCATTTACTACAAGATAATTTTTTGGTGCAGATGGAAGACCAATTACACTAACATTACTTGAAAAGTCCTGCATTGCTTTTTTGACGCTATCAGGATCTACATGTTTTGAAGTTTCAACAAAGACTGTTTCAGTATGACCATCTATTACAGGAACTCTAGTACATGTACAGCTAACTTTAAAGTTTGCAGGACTTATTTTTCCATCCAAAAATTTACCGAGAATTTTTCCTGTTTCTATTCTTACCTTATCTTCTTCTTTTGGTATGTAAGGAATAATGTTATCAGTAATATCTAAAGCAGAAACACCAGGTGATCTACCTGCCCCAGACATTGATTGCATGGAAGTCATGATTATTTTTTGGGCACCAAAACTATCAAACAATGGTCTCATAGTTATAGCAAGTCCAGTGGTAGTGCAATTCGGAAGTGGTGCGATAAAACCTTTCCAACCACGATTCTTTTTTTGTATCTCTAATAATCCTATGTGATCATCATTTATTCCAGGAATAAGAATGGGCACATCTGCTTCATATCTATAGGCAGCAGAGGTGCTAATCACAGGAATATCTTTTGCAAATCTGCTTTCAATTTCACGTGCGGCTTCGCTTTCTATAGAGGTAAATATCAGGTCCAAATTCTCTGGTTTTATATCATCTACAGATTCAACAATCATATTCTTGACATATTCGGGAATCTCTTCCCTTATGTGCCATTTTAGGATGCCACTATTTGAATCTCTTATGGCATCTACAAACTTTTTGTTTGCAGAGCGTTCAGAGGCGGCTATTTGTTTTACTTCGAACCAAGGGTGTTTGTTTAGTGCTACT
>DASSAF010000113.1:0-1708 GCA_035685565.1 Nitrosopumilaceae archaeon
CAAAATCCTTTAATCCAACAAAAAATTAAAAATTTTGAAGCAAAGATTGTTAATGATCTATGCTCAGATATTCCTACTGCCTTTTGGCATAGGAAGAAACACATTGTTACTCTCCCTTACGTAAAAGATTTCAATGAAAGAAATATACCAACTAAGGCAAGACCAATTCAAATGAACCATGAAGTCATGGAATTTTGTAAAAAAGAAATTGAAGATTTACTACACAAAGGAATAATCAGACATAGTAAATCTCCATGGTCCTGTGCTGCCTTTTATGTTCAAAAGAATGCTGAACTTGAAAGAGGTACGCCCAGATTAGTCATCAACTACAAGCCTCTTAATACTGTTCTTGAATGGATTAGGTATCCCATACCTAACAAAAGAGACCTCATTAACAGATTAGATAAATCAGTCATCTTCTCCAAATTCGATATGAAGTCTGTCTTTTGGCAAATCCAGATTCATGAAGATGACAAATACAAAACTGCTTTTGTCACTCCATTTGGTCATTATGAATGGAATGTAATGCCATTCGGTCTCAAAAATGCACCAAGTGAGTTTCAAAACATCATGAACGACATATTCAATCCATATAGTCATTTTTCAATTGTATACATAGATGATGTTCTCATCTATTCCCAATCTATTGAACAACATTGGAAACATTTGAATCAATTTTTTCATATAATCAAAACCAATGGCCTTGTGGTTTCGGCCTCCAAAATAAAATTATTTCAAACAAAAATTCGATTTTTGGGATTTAATATTCATCAATTACAAATAACTCCAATTGATAGAGTTATTCACTTTGCTGATAAATTCCCATATGTAATTTTAGATAAAAACCAACTACAACGGTTTTTGGGATCTCTAAATTACATTGCAGATTTCTACCAAAATCTCAGACAAAGATGTAAACCTTTGTTTGACAGATTGCAAAAAAGTCCTCCTCCTTGGACTTCAGTTCATACTTCATTAGTCAAAGAGATAAAAACGCACGTCAAGACTCTCCCATGCTTAGGAATCCCTCTAGCTGATTCTTTCAAGATTGTCGAAACTGATGCATCAGATATTGGGTATGGCGGCATCCTCAAGCAGCAGTTATCCCCAAAGAGTCCTGAACAAATAGTTCGGTTTCATTCAGGAACTTGGACCCAGTCACAATGCAATTATAGTACTATTAAAAAAGAAATTTTATCTATTGTTTTGTGTATTACTAAATTTCAAGACGATTTACTAAATCAAAAATTTTTAGTTCGTGTTGATTGCAAAAGTGCTAAACATGTTCTTGAAAAAGATGTTCAAAATATTGCAAGTAAACAGATTTTTGCCCGTTGGCAAGCAATTTTGAGTATTTTTGATTTTGAAATTGCATTCATCAAAGGTTCCGACAATCATATCCCTGATTTTCTAACCAGAGAATTCCTTCAGGGCTCCAAGCAACAAGATGTACCCACCTTACCGGCCAAGGTCGACGACGGGGAAACAGCCCCGGCACAAAACTGAATCCTCATCAGTCAAAATTGAGTCACCAGTCAAAATTGAGTCACCAGTCAAAATTGAGTCATCAAGTCAACCTTCTTCAATTGTTCCTATTTCAGGACACTCAATTACCAGGCCCAATTTTTTGGGTTCCACAGTCAGCCCAATCAAGCCCAATTATCAGTCAGCTTTAGTCAACCCTTTTGATCCTTTCAAAGTTAATGAG
>DASSAF010000114.1:0-7337 GCA_035685565.1 Nitrosopumilaceae archaeon
CCAATTTTAGTTAAGGATGTCATGTTTTCATCATCTGAAATTGTTGTCAAGGTATCAGATGAATATGAAGCAAAGCAGAAATTCATCAGCAGTATGAACGAGGTACAAAAAACCCTGTCCATAAAGAAAAGGTAATTCTTAGAATAAGATATAACAAGGAAAAATCATCGGCTTTTTGTGAAGAAGAAAAACAGGAAAATTCTAATGATTATAATGGCTGTTATATTTGGTGCAATAATGTTAGGAAGCTCAACTGTAGCGCTATTTGGCGGTTTTGGCAAGACAAATCCAGCACAAGCCACGGATACTACAATAACGGGCACTCCTGCTGATAATTACAAAGACAAGGACCGTCCAACATTTTGTGAAACTAGTGATGCAAAATTTAACAAATACATAACAGAATTCAAGATCCCTACTGCATGTACACAACCATTAGGTATAACAACAGACCCCAGTGGAAATGTTTGGTTTACCGAATCAAATACAGGAAATATTGCCAAGTTTGATCCTTCCACTAAAAACTTTACAGAATATACAAATCCATTATGGCAATCACATGAAAAATCTATGATGTGGGGAATTGGTTATGCACCTGATGGAAACATTTGGTATACAGATTCTGGACACAATCTAATTTGGAAGTTCTCTCCTACTGATAAAAAATACGCTGATTTCAGTTATCCAAAAACACCTGGTCAAAGAGAAGTATTTCCTCAGATGATTGTGATAAACGGTAAAGAGGTTTTAGTAAATGATTTTGCAGGAAGAAAAATAACATCTTTTAATTTAGATCAGGTAGGTTCTACCATAGAGTACTCAACAATATCTTCTCCTGGAAATTATAATTTTACTAGCGACATGGCAGTAGATTCTAATGGAAAAATATGGTATACAGTTTGGATATATCAACAAGGAGGAAGTCTGGTAAGATATGATCCCCAGACAGGCAACAAAACTCAGTTTAATCTTCCTCCAGGAATTTTAGCTCCAAATGGAATGTCGATAGATCAAGATGGAAAGATATGGGTCACAGATACTGCAAGCAGTATCTTTTTTAGTTTTGATCAACAATCACAGCAATTTACAAAACTTATCACTTCAATGCCTGCAGAGTCTACATATGGTAATGCGTCAGGGTTGATCAAGACTCCGATCTCAAGACCATATTGGAACCAAGTAGATGATAATGGCAGAATATGGTTTATTGAACAGGTAGCAAACAGCATAGGTGTTTTTGATCCTGCAAAAAATTCTCTTGTAGAATACCTTGTTCCTTCTACAAATCCAAACTGGTCTGATTGTGGAGCATTACAAGATTGTGGAGTAGCCCAAGTGCTTGGTCTTACAACACGAGATGATAAAGTGTGGTTTACAGAGTGGGTCGAAAATAACATTGGTTTTCTAGATCCAAAAATACCACTCCCAATTGATCTAAGTACAACTACAACTGACATTATTCTTCATAGAGGTGAGAATTCCACAATATCATTTACAATAACCCCAAATGAACAAATCATAGATCCTGTTACCATAGTTACGGCCAATACTGCTAATGCCAACGACCTTATTGTTTCTGGTAATAATCAAGTCACCATGACAGGTCAGCCAAAGACTGTTTCAATTAGTATTTCTGCGGATAATTTTGCACTTACCGGAACATACAAAGTTCTAATTGGTGCCCGATATCATGAAGTTACGATATCAAACTATGTGACAGTCACCATAAAATAAGAAGTGATTCCAAAGATTGATTCCAGCATAGGGATCTTTGTGTACAGTACAAACTTTGAAGGCATTGGAGGAAAGATACGATCAAATCAAGAAGATTTTTTTGTATCTGAAATTTTAGATCAGAGAATTTTATCTAAAATTTCCCAGACAGGTAGTTATGCAGTATACAAGTTAAAAAAATATGGAATTGATACAAATCACGCTCTTTCTGAGATTTTTAAAATTCATGGGTTAAGATTGAAGGCATTAGGGCTCAAGGATGCCAGTGCTGCAACAGAACAATTTGTGTGTGATACAAGTACCTACAAATCACCTGAAAAGTTTTCCACTAATAGATATGATCTTACACGAATAGGATTTGTTGTAAAACCACTTACAAAAAAAGATATGATTGGAAATCATTTTAAGATAAAAATCCAAGATGCAGATTTTTCAAAAATTGACAATTTTAAGGAATATGATAAGGTTCTAAACTTTTTTGGCTACCAGAGATTTGGCAGTAAAAGACCGGTGTCTCATCTCATAGGAAAAGCAATACTACAAAATGATTTTGAAATGGCAGTTCATCTGCTTCTTTCTTTTAGCTCAGAACATGATTCAGCTGAAAATAACAAAATAAGAAAAATTCTTGAAGACAAGTCAAATTATTCAAAAGCTTTACAAGAAATCCCCCATCAAATGGATATCGAAAGAATGATACTAAGTGAAATGGTCCAACATGGAGATGCCATCAAGGCCATAAGAGCAATTCCTCTTTCTCTGAGAAGATTTTTCGTTCAAGCCTTCCAGTCTTTTGTATTCAATTGTGCAATGAGTCAAGCTTTTGAGTATGGTGAAGAGTTATTTTTACCAAAAGATGGAGACGTTTGTTTTGATAAGAAAAACAATCTTGGAAGATATCAAAATGATCCTGATCAGAGACTTGCAATACCTCTAGTAGGTTATTCTTATTCTAAAAAAAATAGGTTTGATTATCAAATTTCCCAAGTTTTAGAAAATGAACAGATTCATGCAAAAGATTTCTTTTCAAAAGAAATGCAAGAAGTAAGCAATGAAGGCGGGTTCAGACAATCTACAATTAAATGTGAAAATTTTTCCATAACGGATCCGTTTGTAAGTTTTACATTATCTCGAGGTTCGTATGCAACTATTTTATTACGAGAGATAATGAAACCATCAGATCCTATAGTAGCAGGTTTCTAAACTTTCATAATTTCCTACTTCATTTGATATTTATATTGAAAAATTTAATATTGAATTATGTTTGATGAAGTTTTCACAAGAATACCAAAAGCCCAAAACTTTCCAGATGGTTATGATTGGATTAACGTAAAGGAACCACTTTCGCTTGAGAAACTAAAAGGGCGGATAATAATATTGGATTTTTGGACATATTGCTGCATAAATTGTATGCATATGCTTCCTGTCTTAGCAGCATTAGAGAAAAAATACAAAGATAAACCAGTAGTTTTCATTGGTGTGCATTCAGCAAAATTCTTCAATGAACAAGACAAAAAAAATATTGAAAATGCTGTTGCAAGATATGAAATTTCTCATCCAGTAGTTGTTGATAGAAACATGTCAATTTGGCGCAAGTACGATGTTAGTGGATGGCCTACAATCATCATCATAGATCCTAATGGCACCATAGTTTACAAACAATCAGGCGAAGGCCAAAAAGAATCAATTGAAGACACTGTTGATGTGCTTTTAGAGAAACATTCCAAAACAAGAACTCTTGCAAAAGAACCTCTCCATATAGAACACAAAATATCACAGAACAAAACAACACTTTCCTTTCCAGGAAAAATATCAATATCCAAAGACAAAATTGCATTGTCTGATTCAAACCACAACAGAATAATTGTTACCGATCTTTCTGGTAAAATTGAACATATCGTAGGAAATGGAAAGATTGGATTTTCTGATGGTGGTTTTGAAACTGCAACTTTTTTCAGGCCACAAGGAGTAGTATGGAAGAATGATTCCATAATAGTAGCAGATACTGAAAATCATGCCATAAGAAAAATAGATATGATAGACAAAAAAGTCACCACACTTGTTGGAACAGGGCACCAAGGTCCATGGATTTCACAAGGCGGAAAGGGAAAAGAAATTTCCATCACATCACCATGGGACTTGGCGCAAAAAGATAATCTAATTTTTATTGCAATGGCAGGGAATCATCAGATTTGGACATATGATATGGAATCAGATATTGCAAAACCATTTGCTGGAAACGGATATGAAAATATTATTGATGGGGAAAAACAACATGCTCAGCTTGCACAACCAAGTGGGCTTTCTATATCTGGAACCAAGCTGTATTTTGCTGACAGTGAGGTCTCTGCAATCAGAGAAATTGATCTAGAAACTAATCAGGTAAAGACAATAGTTGGTCACGGATTATTTGTATTTGGACACAAAGATGGCAATATTGATGAAGCGTTATTTCAACACCCGTTAGGAGTCTATGCATCAAAGAACAAGATCTATGTTGCAGACACTTACAACTCTGCAATCAGAGAAATTGATCTAGAAACTAATCAGGTAAAGACAATAGTTGGAAAAACAGAAATGAACGGAACATGTAGATTAGATGACCCAGCGTGCGATTCCCTTGGTCTTTACGAGCCAAGTGATGTAGAATTATTCCAAAATAAGATGTACATTACAGATACAAATAATCACTTGGTTAGAGTTTATGATATGAATTCAAACGTACTACAAACTCTGGAAATAAAGATTTAAGATCGTATTATTACAGAATATTATGGAAAAGGCATATGTCCTCATAGGCTGTGAGCTTGGAGCTGAAAACGATATCGTGTCTAAACTTTCAAAAATGGACAAAGTCAAAGATGCAAGAGTTGTATATGGAGATTATGACATCGTCGTAGAAGTAGAAACTGAAACTGAGGCACAGATGGATAGTATTATAACAAAAAAAATTCGCAAACTAGGCAAAGTAAGATCAACTATGACTTTGGGAATTGTAAATTAGTTTCGATATTAATAGTCCCACTACCAAAATAACTATTCCTACAATTGCAATCCATTGTCCATTAATTATCCATTGGGGATTGGAATACATGAAGGAAGATTTTGGGCCTACTACAGATTTTCCTTGAAGAAAAAATACCATTCCAAAAATTATAATAACTATTCCAAATCCTATTAGTGGTTTTACTACTCTCATTGTTTATTCTATGAACAATAACCAATAAAAGGTAAAGAGAGTTGATAAAATGGGCAAAATCATTTTGATTCATTTCTTTAATGCTTTTTTTAAGTACAAATCTAATGGACGAATGGGGGCCTGACCTCTATGAGATGAGGCATAATCGAAGTTGGCTAGACATCAGCATTTTTGTAGGAGCAGCAACATCAGCATTAATTTCCTATTTGATTTTTGGCCCTGATATAGACAGAGCCATCAAGCAGTCACCCATCTTAATTGATTTAATGTTTGCACCTTCTTTTGGCATAGGTTTTCTCTATGGTCTTAGAATGACAGACAGGGTAATGAAACCGTCTGAGACAAGGAGTCCAATAAAACGTGCAATTGTAAAATTATTTTTGTTTTTGTTTATGATGGGTGCAATTTTTACGTCTGTATCTTTTGCACTGCATGGGGGAGCTCATCCCACTCACAAGTCAATTTTCACAGATGGTCTAATTCCATGGGCAACAGAGTTTGTTCAGGCTAACGGTGGTCTAACATTTCTAATTATATCCAGTATTACAATAATGGGTGCAGCGACAAAGCGAATTGTTGGCATGGAAGGATTTCTAAGTAAAATATTCATCTTTGTTGGGACATACATCTTCTTTTCTATGATAGCCCTCACCCTTACTCATAGTGATCCAACACATTCACAAGTTTATCTTTATGCATTCTATCAAGCTGGAATTGTAGGTGGAATATTCTATCAGATGAACAAGCTTACATCCCATGCCAACATATGGGAAGACTATGCAAATGGTTACTAGAACTTTCTAGTTTTTAGTGTAAATATTACCATTCCAATCGAGATTACCATTACAAGTGAACTAATTCCACCAAATTCTGGGAGATAAGTTGTTCCCAAAATATTTGTAGTAGTAAGGCCTGTCTGATTGAATTTTAGCATTATAGTTGAACTACCAGTACCATTGATTACAATTGGCAAAATCTGTTTTCCGTCTTGTGTAACAGTAAGACTACCACCAATGAGGTTGCTTGGTATTTCAATTTCAGCAATATTATCAGTGTGAGTGCTATTACCTGTAAAAATCAATTCCTTGTTATCTGAATTTAGAGTAACATTTTTCATATCATAGTTTGATGTCGTAGTAACAATGTAAGTGTAATTTGCCGCTTTTATTTTCCACTCCCATTTTATTCCTGGATATTCAAGTGTTGCAAAAGCTGGTGCAGATAATAATCCTAGTATCAGAATACAAGATATGATAATTTCTATCTTCAATTCTTCAAATCAACAAGTTTACCGCGCATTTCTTTATCTTTAGAAATTCTTGGATGCGACGGATCTGCCATAATTATTTCGTACCAAAGATAAATTCCATCTTTATAAACATAATATGAGCCGAGAAGTTTCATGTTTGGAAATCTTTCAAGTACACGACGTTCTGCAACTTGTTGCATGGAAACATCTGGTTTTATTCTTGTTACACCAAGATGCTTTGGTCTTCTTCCTGCTACTGGTCTTTTCTTGCGCATGTTTCCTCTACCTACACGCATTCTTACAACAACGATGCCTTGTTTTGCCTTGTATCCTAGTCTTCTTGCCTTTTGTATCCTACTTGGTCTATCAATTCTAGTAAGGGCATTTTGTTTTCTCCATTCTACTGCTTTTGCTCTCAGTTCAGGGGAGTTTTCTTGCCACATCTTCAACCAAGTTTGATCTTGATGGCTAATCATAAACGGCACTACTAAAATCCCCTTAATATTCTGTTAAGAAACTGTAGAACATCAACCTCAAAGAAGCCTATTTATGAAAATGGTTTTTTTTACTCCTTATGATATGGTTTGGAAAGATCATTTTGATTGTTTCATTAGGATTATTGGTTATTGGTTTACAATATGGTTTTGCAACGCCATCTCTAGAAATTTCTACAAGCAAACAGACTTATGAATATGGAGACTTTCTTTCTATCACATTTAGAGTATCCGAGTTAACTGACCAACCAATAATTGTTCACATCATAGATGGTTCTGGAAAGACTAGTGCACCAATCAATATTCCAATAAGTAGATTAAATTACACAATAGCTTCACCATTTCCATTTTACAAGACAAATTATAATCCTGGGAAATATAGTATAGATGCAGAATATTCTGGTATCAAAACCAGTGTTTATTTCGATCTGATAGATTCAGATAAAATTGCAATTCCAACAGAATACAAAACGTTAGTAAAAACATGGTTACAAGGAAATGCAACCGATAATGACTATGCAGATCTGATTCGTGAATTGATACATGTCAATATAATCAAAGTTACAAATTACCATGATCAGACAACAAATCTAATACATATACCAAAGTGGTTCAAAAACAATTCAAAGTGGTGGTCAGATAATCTCATCTCAGATAATGA
>DASSAF010000115.1:0-7874 GCA_035685565.1 Nitrosopumilaceae archaeon
ACACAGAAGATACAGACGGCAGAAGAGCAACAAGAAAATATCTCCCAAACATTAGAAGAACTTGTTTTAGTAAAAAAATATGTTTTACAATTAGAAGAAATACGAAGTCAGATCTTTAACAGAGATGGACCAGTTGCAACAAGCTTACGATCGTGGGCACTAAACTTGATATCTCAAAAGGCATCAGAATATTTGTCTGCGTTTAACGTAAAGATCCAAAGGGTTTTGTTGAAGGAAAAAGCTCGCGATGTAGGAATTTCATGTTATTCTGGAAATACAGTTCTGGAACTTGATTCTCTAAGCGGTGGCGAAAAAGTCAGCGTAGCATTAGCTCTTCGACTTGGAATGGCACACATTCTAGGTTCATCTAATCTTAACTTTATCATATTGGATGAGCCAACTACACATTTAGATGAAGAGCGTAGAAAATCACTTGTAGGAATTCTCTCTAATGCATTTGAAGCTAATCTAGCTGCAATATCTCAGTTTATCATAATCACACATGATTCAGAAATATTTGAAAATTCTAATGTTGATACGATATACAATTTTGAGGCAGCACCTGAAGGAACAAAAGTAACAGCGCTCTAACCGCCAGTTAGCTTGGCAAATCTCTCATTTTTGCTTAATTTTTCCATAAATTGCAAATTAGAAAGTGCAACAACTGCAGATTCTCGCACCGGCTCGCTTGAATCTTCAAGAGCATGCTGTAGTGTTTCTTTTGCTTCCTGAGAGCCTATAACCCCTAGTGCAATTGCAGCTTCATGCCTTACAAAAAAGCTAGGATCGTTTTTGACTGCGTCCTCAAGGGGTTTTATTCCGCTACGATAACACATCTGACCAAGTGAAAATGCTGCTTCATGTCTTACAAGCTCGTTTGAATCATTTTTTAAAACAGTGGCAACATGTGAAACCATTTCTTCTCCTCCAAAATCTACCAGAATACATACAGCTCGTGTCCTTATGACAAAGTCTTTGTGATCTAAAAGACTCATAAAATACTCTTTGTCTTTATTTTCATATCTTTCCTCCATTTCAGATAATAGCTCTAACCGTGTACTAGGAATAACTTCCATGCACACAATTTTATAAGCGAATATTTATTCATTGATAACATGTCACGTTTACGATATTGGAAACTTTCTGCAGATGAATTAAGAAAAGCACAGTATGATCCAAAAAAGGTACTAGTATGGGAAATAAAATGTAGTAAAGATGACAAGGGAACCCATTTTGGAGTATTTTGCTACAGAAACGGAACGCCTTGGGACTATACTTCAGTTCATGGAATAGTATTCTATTATAACATGATAAAGCGTGACGAGGTAGAAAAATTAGCCAAATTCCTAAAGGACAAATTTGGTGGAGAACAAGCAGAAAAAGGAGAACGTATGTTTTTCAAGGATTCTCGAGAAATTTACCTTCCAAAAGATATTGCAGATCTTGCTGTAGAGCTTGAAAAGACATTTGAGGTAAGCACTGAGATTACTGTAGAGCTTGAGAACTTTTCAGCACCAGAACAAGAACAGAGCAATCTACCTGCCAACAAAATATTACCCGTCCCTGGCAAGTAAAATAGAAAATTAATTCTTTTTAGGAGTAATCTTAAACAATATCCAACCACCGGACATGATTACTATACCAATTACCCATGTGGAGTTTGTGTCGTAGCTTCCTTGAGCTAATCCCATAATTACAACTGCTAGTCCAATTATCATCAATGGAATTGCAATCCAGAGAAGCTTGTTTGCTTTCTTTGGTGTCTTTTTAACCATTTTCTTACATATTTCGTTCCTAGGACAGATTATAAGATTTGTCTAGTAACAACACAATTCAGAACAATCTAAAATGATAAAAGAGATTTAATATGGTTTTCACCATTTACAACATCCAATGGATGAACTAAAACAAATAGGTGAACATCTGAATGAAATTAGAAAACGTGTACTTAGAATGGTCATAACAGTTGGTATAATCACGTTTTTCATACTTGGTTTTCATCTTACAACATTTGTTTACAATGGAATAACATTGTACTATCCAAATCCAAATCCGTTTGACAACATGGCAGCACAAGTTACTGTGGCAATGAAACATCAGTTATTACCATCAACAGTACAACTGATCCAAACAGCTCCAGGTCAGGCATTTTTTGCTCAATTTTATGTTGCCGTTTTACTTGGTATAGTAATAGGAATGCCAATAATTGTTAAAGAATTCATCGGATTTTTAGCTCCAGCATTTGACAGAAAAGAAGTGAAGATAATCAGATCTATGACAGTTCCGGCTGTTTGTCTTTTCATAGCTGGATGCATTTTTTCATACCTTTTTGTAACTCCTTACATTTTAGAATTTCTTTACAAGTATGGTCAATCATCTGAGCTATTGACTTTTCTTAATGTTGTTGACTTCATTACATTTGTATTACAATTTCTTTTATCATTTGGTGTTTCATTTCAGCTACCGTTGATTATGTATGCAGTTTCGGCATCAGGATTAGTAAGTGAAAAGTTCTGGAGAAAAAATATCAGATACGCCATAATAGCTATAGTTATCTTAGGTGCAGCCATAACTCCAGATGGAAGTGGTATTACCATGTGGTTTGTTTCAGGCCCAATGATGGCATTATATCTCATAGGTATGTTTTTTGCCGAACGTCGTGCAAAACAGATTGCAACACTTAAATCTTAAGTTGCCCAAATAATACACATATGGCTTATGAACAAATCATTATAGTCGTAATAATAATAGGTGCACTAATTTTTGGTGCAAAAAAGATCCCAGAGCTTGCTCGCACATTTGGCAAGGCAAAAGGCGAGTTTGAGAAGGGAAGATTAGAGTCTGAAAAAGAGCTAAAGGACTTTAAAGATAAAGAAGATTTAAAATAAAAAACGCTTTTTTATCCACAAAAAAGAGATTACCATATGATAAAAAGATCAGATATTCAGAAAATTGTCAATGAATATTCTGATCTTACCGTAGGTACACTTGGCAGTCATTCTGCACTTGAAATAATGGATGGTGCAAAAGATGAAAATTTGCAGACCATAGTAGTGTGTCAAAAAGGGCGCGAGATGCCATACAAGAGATTTTCCAGACTTGCTGACGAGATCATCATTTTAAACAAATTCAAGGATATGCTTTCTCCAAAAATTCAAGCCCGTCTGCGTGCTTCAAACACAATAATTGTACCACATAGAGCACTTACCGCTTATCTTGGATATCCAGGAGTTGAAAATAATTTCAAAGTGCCAATATTTGGAAACCGTGCGCTGTTTCAAGCAGAAGAACGTTCACACCCAAAAAATCAATATTATCTACTTGAAAAAGCCAAGATAAAACATCCCAAGCTTTTCAAAAACCCAAAGGACATAGATAGGCCTGTCATTGTTAAGGTACAGGAGAAATCTCGTAAGCTGGAGAGGGCTTTCTTTAATGTTTCGTCATATTCAGAATACAAAGACAAAGCAGAAATCAAAATAGGACGCGGACTTGTTTCAAGAGACGCATTAAAAAATGCAAGTATCGAGGAACATGTTATAGGGACGTACTTTAATTTCAATTACTTTTACACTCCAATTTCAGATGAAGTTGACTTTCTAGGCATAGAAAGAAGATTGCAGACAAACATCCATGATTTTACTTCGCTTCCAGCCAGACAGCAACTTGAGACAAACATAGAACTACAAAATATAGAAGTAGGTCACACTCCCGCAAGCATAAGAGAATCACTTTTGGAAAAAGTTTTGTCTGCAGGGGATAAATTTATCAATACTGTCAAAAAAGAATATCCGCCCGGGATCATTGGCCCATTTTCATTGCAAAGTGTAATCACACGTGATTTGGAAATTGTGGTTTATGATGTATCCCTTAGAGTTCCTGGAAATCCAATTCTTGCCACAACTAGTCCATACACGAAATACAAATATGGAATGGTATTTGGAGTTGGAAGAAGAATTGCAATGGAGCTCAAGCGAGCTCATCAAGAAGGAAGACTAGACGAAATAGTTACCTAGGCTTCCAACTTTTCTTTTAGAAGATTCTTTCTTAGTAGTATTGGAACATTATAAAATGATGCTAGTGCGATTGCATCAGATGCACGATAGTTTCGCATAACAAGTTCATTTTTTCCAGTAAAGTACAAGTTTGCCCGCAGTACGCTTCCACTTTCATATACTTTTATTCTAACCAAGAGTAATTCATTTAATTCAGAAATTTCTTCAATCATGTTGTAAATTGTTGGTATCGAATCTCGCTGGCCTTCAACAAAATTGGTTATGTGTCTAGCTACTTCACCCGAAAAGGCTCTCATATGAAACTCCTTTCCATCGTCTGATCTTAGAATTAGTAGACCCTCTACACCATAGGGATCAACAAACCCTACGTACGTTATTTTCGTGTCGACATAATCGGAGTCTTGAATCTCATTGATCTTCACGATTAATTTCTATCACTCAATCATTGCAGATAAATCCTTTGGAAAAAACAGATACAATTTAATGTCAGCAAAGGTCGCATCGAAATATTGGAAAAACAGGCTACGATGCAGCGTTCTTATCGCGCCTTGATAATCGTGGGTTTTGTAGCTATCGCTGTTTCATTTTTAGTTTATGCAAGAAACGATTCAACTTCAGTTACACCAGCAGCAATTCCTGCACTACAAAGACTTGCCATAGTTACATATGTTGTTCTTTTTATGGCATTTGGTGCAATAGGCTGGGGATTGTATAGATTCTACAAGATCAAAATATCAGATGGCGATAATTCTATTTCTTCAATTATTGCAAGTACAATAAATAGCAAACGAGCAAAACAAATCTTTGTTGCAAGTGCCATAGGTTATGGAATATTTTTTGCGTTTGCGTCTGGAATAATTCTATACAAACCGGAACTAAACGCTACAGATTATGGATTTCCAGTACCACATGCTGAAATTGCATCATGCTGTGATCTTCCAGGATACATGCCTATGATTCTAGCTTTTTTTACAGAACATGTTGGTTTACAGATAATTCCTTTGAATTTTGTTTTACTAGTAATGGTTTCGTTTCTGGTAGGTCTTAACTTTACCATATCCTCAAAAACATTTACCATGTCAAGAAAAGGAAAGAGCCTTGGAACTTTTGGTGCCATAACTGGTCTTTTTGTTGGATGTCCAACATGCGCAGGCACTGCATTTACAATGTTTTTTGGCCTAGGGGCTGGGGCTACTGGGATCACACTATTTTTGACAAGCTATGAGGCACAGCTTCAAACTATTTTTATTGCCATCTCAATTCCAATCTTGTTTCTTACTCCTTTTATCATGGCAAGAAACATTAGAAGAGTCAGTTCAGGTAGTTGTGCAGTAGATTCTAAACAGTGATCTTTGTAACTTGAGGAGTCTTCCAGTCCCCAATGTGGTAACCATCACGTTTGAGATATTTTAGAGTAAGCTTGTACACTAGCTCATCGTGATCAACAGTTTCCAAGATTTCTGTCCATGAAACAACTCTTGTTTCATTAATTTTTTTAGCAATCTGTACACAGATTGTTTCAGCAATCTGCCTACATTGATCAAAAGTTTTTCCATTTTTGTATGCATGTGTTCTTGTGTCACAACTATCCATGTCATTGGTTGTATATGGTTCAATAAAAAACATCTTTTACGCATAGAATAATAATTAGAGACAATACAAATCATTAGTTTAAAAACTATGATTTCAATAAATCCGCTCCAGGTTTTTTTATGGACATTCAGACGCAAAGAACATGATGTTGTAAATCTCTATAATTCACTATCTCCGCTCATGCAACTTGCTACTGAAAACAACATGCTTAATTTTGGATATTGGAAAAACAATCCGACAGATCCACTTGGAGCACAAAATGAACTGTGTAAACTAGTTGGAGAAATTGCAGATTTGAATTCTGCAAGTATTGTCCTAGATGTAGGAAGTGGTTTTGCCGTACCTGCAACATATTGGAAGTCGCAATATGAAAACATCAACATCACATGCATAAATACCAATTTTCAGCAATTAGTGCTATCAGCAAAATTAGTTGGTAACAGTATTTCAAGTGTGAAAGATAATTCATATTCTCTTTTACAAACCGATGAGATTAGATTTGTAAATGCGACTTCTACCTACTTGCCTATTTCTAACAACTCTGTAGACAGAATAATTGCCTTAGAATCTGCACAGCATTTTAGACCACTAAGTCAATTTATCATAGAATCCAAAAAGGTGATAAAAAATAACGGCATACTTGTCATTGCAATACCAGTTATTAGGAATCCATCAAAATTATCATCATTTATGAAACTTGGTATTCTTTCATTTACATGGGCATCAGAACACTACAGTCTTGATCATGTAAAATCAGTGATAATTAACGGCGGATTCCATATCGATGAGATTCAGTCAATTGGCTCTTACGTGTATGAACCTTTGACGGAGTATTATATGAAAAATAGAGAACGTCTCAGGGAAAGAATTTTGGAGAGATATCCACCTTATCTTGAAAAAATTCTCTACAAATCATTATTAAAAATGAAACAGGTATCTCAAAAAGGATTTATCGATTATGTATTGATAAAATGTAAGCCAATTGGCACTAGTCAGGAATAAGTGATTATGCTAACTATGTTATATTATATAAAAAAACACGCTCATCAAGGAATAAAAATTAATATTTTCATGCACATAGGTGTTAAAGATGGGTCTTTTTAAGAAAAAAGAAGTTGTTGGAACAAAATGTAAAGAATGCGGTTTAGAGTTAAATGATCCTGAAAGATTAGAGCGACATATGAAAAAAGCTCATCGCCATCCTTCCCAAAAAAACTTTGATGAACCAGGCAGCGGTGGAGGAATGTGGTAAAAACACTTGGTTGCCCTTGAGATACTAAATAATCTTATAGACTTTATAATTTCAACAATTTCTGGTTCTGGATATATTGGCATATTTTTGCTCATGATTGCAGAAAGTGCGTTAATACCAATTCCAAGCGAAGTGATTATGCCATTTTCTGGGTATCTTGTTTCCTCAGGCAAGTTCAATGTTGTATATGTAGTCATTGCAGGTTCGATTGGAAATCTAGTTGGTTCACTTGTTGCATATTATATAGGATTTAGACTTGGAAGAGAATTTATTTTGAGATATGGAAAATATGTTTTGCTCAGGAAAAGTCATCTTGAGCTTACAGAGTCGTATTTCAAAAAATATGGTGATAGATCAACTTTCATAAGCAGGATGTTACCAGCCGTTCGAACTTACATTTCATTGCCAGCAGGAATAGCAAAGATGAACCTCAAGAAGTTCATCATATATACTCTGATTGGTTCTATAATTTGGAATTCAGCTTTAACATACATAGGAATACAACTTGGTCAAGAATGGAAAAACATTCTACACTATTCAGATTACTTTGATGGAATTGTAGTAATAGGTGTGATAGTTGTAATTGTGATCTTCCTGCGAAGGAGAAGAAACAAACCTGCTAGTACTTTGAATTAACGTTCCTTTAATTTTTTTAGTTCTTCTAGAATAATTTTCAAAACTTTATCATTGTCAAGCAACACATATGGAATTTCATTTTCTTGACATCCGTTACCAACCTCTGTATCTTCTGTCACCACAACCATGCCATTTTCTTCGGCATATTTTATAATGGAATAATCGCTTTGTAATTTTTTTCCTTCTGCAATTAGCTTTTTAACACTAAAAGATTCATAGCCAAATTCCTTTAATTTGATATCAAATCCATCATACATTGCGTCTACTAGTATTTTCATTTCGTTAAGACCACCAAAACATACACCTGACAGAATAAAAGATATTGGAAAGAGCAAAAATACAGTTTTAAAGAATGAATTTTTGTAGACAGGTTTGAT
>DASSAF010000116.1:0-3622 GCA_035685565.1 Nitrosopumilaceae archaeon
CTTCAGTAACGCAGACCTCACTAATGTAATACTCACTAACTCAAACCTCAGTGGTGTAGACTTTAGTCACGCAATCACATCTGGTGTATTACTCTCTGGATCACATGCAAATCCTCCATGTTTTGGAAGTTCTATCTGCACTGGACTTCCAACTTCTTAAATTCATTTTTTTAAATTTCCAACAACTCATAACGATAGTTATTTAATACGAAAATACGACGTCAAATCAATCCCACGCTAGCTCAGCCTGGTAGAGCTTCCGGCTGTAGTAGTTGGCTTTTGGCTAACTGATGTCAGCCTATCAGGCGTACAGAAACCGGGTTGTCGCAGGTTCAAGTCCTGCGCGTGGGACCATTAACATAAAACTCAAAAGCACACCATATCAGTATAATATCAATGTCCGACGAAGGCTGGTCTAATTTAGATGAAGTTGATCAAAAAATTATTGCAATCCTAAACAAAAATGCAAGAACCCCATCAAAGGAAATTGCAACCGAACTACAAAGATTAGGGGTGGATGTTTCTGACAGAACAATTCGAAAAAGAATTGAGAGATTGGAAAAAAATGGTATCATAAAAGGTTACAAAGCAGTTTTAAGCGGAGTCTCAAGTTCTGACGAATTTGAGGTGCTTTTTCTTAAATTCAAAGTAACACGTTCCGTTGAAAGCATAACGGAATCGGTTAAAACTTTTGTCAAAACTTTTCCAAATTATCTTTTTGTTGCAACAATAGACGGGGAGTGGAACATGATCATAGTCATGAAGGTAGAAAGTGGACAAAAAAACCCCACGTCTAAAATTATCGAAAAATTCTCCGACCAAGTTTTAGATTACAGAGCTAGTGGAATTCAAATAAAAGACATCAATCTTCTTAACATGTCGCTTTTACTGCTCACGTAAAACTGCCAGATATAGTAACATCAAGTGCGTTTTTTAGTTCGTTGATAGTAAATGGTTTTTGAACAAATGCTGTAGAGCCCCATCCTATGGTCTTTCTAACTCTGGGACTAGTTTTCTCGTCAGCGGTAATCAGTATGATTGAAAGTTCTGGTTTTAGTTTTAAAAGTATTTTTGCAATCTCATCACCTGTGATGTCAGGAAGGTCCATGTCAAGTAGCACTATTGGGTTTTGTGAGGATTGAATTAGTTTTTTAATGGATTTTAGTGCACTTTTGCCATCTGCAAAAGTATGAATGTCTTTGTAGCCAAGTTTCTGTAAATAGTCATTAAGTTTTAGTGTGATTGCAGGACTGTCATCTACAACAACTATCGGTTTTTTCTCTTCTATAATATGATGAACATATTTTTTTGCCTTTTCAAAAGCACTCATTGCATTGTCATATTGTCCAATTCGCAGAAAACATTTCGCCGCACAAAGGTAAGCATATTTGGCTGACGATGATTTTTCTTTGTTTGCCATTTTTTTGTAAAATTTTGCAGCCTTTAGCAATTCACCATTTCTGTCTTTTCCCTGCTTGGTTTTGCATTCTGCCGCAAGTAACAAAAGTACTCCTGCTCTAAAGTCATTTTTTTTTATTTCATTTTCTGCAAGCGTCATTAGTATGTTGTAAGCTGAAATTGGTTGGTTGTTTTTCATGTAGGTGCAAGCAAGATCTAACTTTGAAGATTCTTTTGTCAACAGCAAAAAATAGGCATGGTCCGCTTATATTATTTTAAATCAGGACAGTTTACAAACAAGCGTAAATAGTGTCTATCATATACGAATTAATTTTAAATCACTCATTGTTGACCATGCCTGAGAAAAAAGTAGATAGTTTAGATATTATAAACATAAAGTCATTTTGGTATGGTGAGCCAAGACATACCTAGCGGTGGCATTTCACAGCCCCCAATCAACGTACTTTTTAATCCAATTGACATATCAAAAAAAGATGTATGGACAATTGACATCATACAAATACTAGAAACTCTAGTCAAACTTCTAAATCAAACAGGCAAAAAAGACTATCGTGTGGCAGGAATTGCAGCTCTTTCATCAGCCATGATTCACAGAATGAAAGTAGAAAGCATATTTGCACTACAAAAGGCGGCGATGGAAAAAAGACCACTTAGTCACAGAGAAGATATCGACATTGATTTGATAAATATGCCATACAGGCATGAATCAACTTACCCTGTTACACTTGATGAACTTCTTAATGTGCTTGAAAACCTAATTGGCAGTATTGCAAATCCTCGTTCAAGCCGACGACAGATGCAATTTGAGCCAGTCGAAGTACCTGACTTTAATGATTATTTCATTTCTCTTGAAAAAATAATTGGCCAGTATGAAGAACTTATTGTAAATAAAATTCGTCCTACCGGTTCAGGCTCATTTAGAACAATAGTCAGCGGACTAGAGTTAATAGATGTGGTCCGGTGCTTTTTTGCCATTTTATTTTTGGCAAGAGATTCAAAGGTTGACCTTGAACAGACTGAAAATGACATTATGATATCTTTAGTAAAATAGAAATAACATATAGGATTTCATTCAATTTTTTATACAATCTAACAGAATCTGGTCTTATCAGATTAGAAACCAGTTTAAATTCTGTTTACCTATCACACATCAGTTGGTATAGACAAGAATCTGCGTTTGACTATGAATGAAGATATGAATCAAAGTAATAATGAAAGTTAGAATGAAATGAATAAATAATTCGCCAAAACTCACGCTTAAATCTAATATACAGAACCTGTACATATATGAAAGTAAAGATCCTAAAACTTGCAGACGGACTTGAGGAAATATTCTCCTTGAAATTACGTGAAAGGGGATTCATCGCAGAGATTGTAGATTATAACAGACCACTGTTTGAACAAATTGCTGATTCTGACGTTCTTATTAATGGTCTAGGAAACATAGACTCATCTTTGATAAATGCATGTACAAAATTAAAAATGATACATCAAATAGGAATTGGTGTTGATGGAATAGATTTTGACTATTGCGCCTCAAAATCCATCTATGTAGCAAATGTACCCAAAAATAATGCAGTGTCTGTGGCAGAGTTTACATTATTTCTTATGATATATCTGGCAAAGAATATGGGAAGTGCAAGTGGTAGCATTATGAAAAGAAGAGTTTTGAGTATTATGGGTTCAGAGTTACAAGGAAAAACACTTTTCATTATTGGTTTAGGATATACGGGTAGCGAAGTTGCAAAACGCGCGAAAGCCTTTGGAATGCGAGTATTAGCAATGACAAGAAACCCAACAAAACCAGAAATTGATAAAAGGTATTTGGACGAGCTGATAGGACCTCATGACTTTTTAAAAAAACTTCCAGAGGCAGATTATATTTCGATTCACATTCCTCTAACAAACGAAACAAGAAACATGATAGATACAAGAGAATTTAATCTTATGAAGAAAACAGCATATCTTGTAAATGTAGCTAGAGCGGCAGTAGTGGATAAAGATGCATTATTTGATGCCTTGACCAGTGGTAAAATTGCCGGTGCTGCATTTGACGTATTCTGGCAGGAACCAGCAGATCCTAGTGATAGAATGCTAAACCTTGATGGCTTTTTCTTAACACAGCATGTTGCTGGATGGAGCACAGAGTCTGTAGATGGCGCAACAAAAATCATTGCTACAAATATTGAGAGAATTTCTCAAG
>DASSAF010000117.1:0-4195 GCA_035685565.1 Nitrosopumilaceae archaeon
CATATGTCTTGGTAAAAGCCAAAATGGGACACGAGGTAGATGTTATGAATGATATTTTAAAAATAGATGGTGTAAAAGAGGTTCTTGGGACTTATGGCCAATACGATATATTTGTGAAAGTTCAAGTTCCAACAAGAAATGAGATTGAACTAATAATTACTAAAAAAATTCGTAAGGTTAGTAACGTTCTATCTACTACCACGCTTTCTGTCATACCTGATCAAGGCAACAAATAGACTTTATAATTAACCATAAATTATTTTATTTTGTGAGAAAGAGTTTTCTTGCAGCAATATTTGGTGGTATTGCTATTGTAGGAATAGTTGTAATCGTGTTAATCATGCACGGACCAACCGAGGAATATGCCATATTTTTAGATCCGTTCCTGGATAAGCAATCACTGGTTACTGACACTCATGTAACAGTTCAAAATGTAGGAAAAGAATCTCTTACTAATGTTATAGTCTACTATGGGGGAAGTAGCAAACCCGATATTATTCCTATATTAAAACCTGGAGAGAGAAGAATACTTTCACCATCTGCTGGAAGTGATCTTCATGAAGTTACTGTAACGACAGACCAGGGAGTCAACGTTACTAAACCCTATAGAACCCCAATAAACATGCCAGGTATGATGGGTTCATAGTATGACATATTTTGTATCAGTTTAAATCTAACTTTGATCAATGTCGCGTGTTTGAAGTTCCTTCGTTCAGGTAAAGTAAAAGACATTTATGAACTGGATGATGGAAATTTACTTTTCCATTTTAGTGATAGGGTTTCTGCATTCGATGTAAAGTTTCCTACTCCAATTCCAAGAAAAGGCGAGGTTCTTTGCAGATTTGCCGAATTCTGGTTCAAAAAGATTCAAACACCAAATCACTATGTAAGAACAGAAACAAAAGACAAAATGGTTGTCAAAAAAATGGAAATGATTCCAATAGAATGTGTTGTTAGAGGATATTTCTATGGGAGCCTTATTCAAAGATGGAAGGAAGGCCAAGTTATACTTCCAAAAAATACTGATACTAGAATTGCTGCAAAGATGCCAGAACCTGTATTTGATCCTACAACAAAATCAGAAACACATGACATTCCAATTACCAAAAGTATGGCCTTGGATAGAGGTCTTGTCAGCTCAAAAGATTATGATTGGTTGGAAGAAACGTCTATTGATATTTACAAAAACATGTCAAAAATAGCAGAAAAAGCAGGATTCATCTTGGCTGATTTGAAATTAGAGTTTGGGAAATCCTCTAATGCAATATTGTTGGGAGATTCCATTGGTCCAGACGAATATAGGATGTGGTCAATGGATGCATATCAAGTAGGAAAAACACAAGAAAGCTTTGACAAGCAACTTTTGCGTGATTGGTTGGCAGCTCGCGGATATCAAAAAAGGTTTAAAGAAGATAGAAATGCTGGAAAAGAACCAATAGCTCCAGAATTGCCATCAGAACTATCACATGAAATGTCGTCTAGATACATTGCTGCATACGGTCGTATTACCGGTCATTCACTTTAACTCGAATTTTAACTTTGAGCGAATCTTAAAATTTCTTATTTTACCCATTGATCAGCATCATAATGGACAGAATTTCCCAAAATGTTATTTTTTACAAAATTTTAGTAATTTTTTCTAGTGCTACCATATACATCAGAACACTATCATATTAATAATTATATTATCATTTTAATTAGTATATAGTAGTTTTAATAGTATAGGTTCTAATTCTTCAAAAACCATAATCAGATTTTTAGTAGCATAAAAAAAAGTAACGTATTGGCTAACAAAATATGATGTAGCGATCTTTTAGTTATATTTCTAATTCAAAGGAGGAAATGTCCACGTTACTTCAAAAAGAAATCAAAATAAATCGGATCGTTATAACAAACGTAGAACAGGCAAAAGCATTAGATGATCCTGCAAGAATTAAGATTCTCCAAATTCTATACCATAAACAATTTTCAGCGGATCAATTAGTCGAAGAATTACACAAAACTGGTTACAATAAAGCTACAACTACAATTAGACATCATCTGGATGTTTTAAAACGGGCAGGTCTTGTGGAAATTGTAAAAATGGAGGAAATTCGAGGAGCGGTAATGAAATTTTATGGAACCTCAATTAAGCTCCTAGGATATGATACACCTGCAAATTTTGATTCCGATTATTCTAAAATAATAACAGATACATCAATAGCGATACAAAAAATAATAAAAAATATCGTTCAAAATAATATGTCAAAAACAAAGAAGAAAAATATCGATAAACGCACTAAAGCAGAACAAAACTATGATCAATACCTTTTGATAGAAATAGTAAATAGGGCATTAACTAAAGTCTTAGAAAATAACAGTTATGATCTAATTCAAAAAAAGTAAATTATTCTAGTTTATATCGATAGAAAAAACTCCTTTTGAATCTGGATTCTGTAGAATCTTGATCATTTGACGAGGAATGGAATCTGAAGCCAAATCACAATGAATTGCCAATGTTCGTGGGCAGATAAAGGAGCTTTTCCTAATTACAATATCATGAGGATTTGTTAAAATTAAATTCTCGTGACCATTACCTTTGACTTTAAAGGAAACGTCATTTACTAATATTGTAAATAAAATTTCTGATTTAGAATTTCGCATAAGATTTTTCATTTGTTCTGGTATGTCATTACACCCGCAAGATGCTTCCACTCCAATAATACAATCTCCATTTAATGTAAGATTTGGTTCTGTTGTTATCTCAATTGTTTTTGGATGAAGTGATCTAATATTTTTGTGACCGTTAAATGAGATCTCAAAATGCATGATCGCATATCTGTATAGACTTAAATTAAACCTTCAAAGGTATGAGAATTGAAATGCTACCAGCAGCTGCAGGTTATGATAGAGCAATTACTGTTTTTTCACCAGATGGAAGACTTTACCAAGTGGAATATGCAATTGAAACAGTAAGACGTGGAACACTTGCAATCGGGATAAAGTGTAAAGATGGAATAATTCTTGCAGTTGAAGAAAAACCAAGAAAATTACAAAATTCAGAAATCACGCAAAAGATATTTCAAGTAGATGATCATATTGGAGTTGCAGCCGCAGGATACATTCCTGATGCTAGGTCACAAGTTGATAATGCAAGATTTTTCTCACAATCAAATAGGATGATTTATGATGAACCCATAGAGGTAGAATCAGTCGCAAAACACCTTGCAGACCAATGTCAACAATTCACTCAATATGCTGGAGTTAGACCTTTTGGCGTAGCATTGATTATTGCTGGTATAGATAAGAGCGGAAGTTCAGTATTTCTGACTGATCCAAGTGGTACATACATCTCATATGATGCAGTCGCTATCGGTTCTGGTTCAGATCAGGTAACAGAATACTTGGAAAAATATTACAAAAAAGACATGTCATTAGAAGAAGCAGCAGAACTTGCTATCGAATCAATATATCTTGTGAGCGAAGAAAAAGAGGGTACAAAACATGTTAAAATGGCACAAATACTAAACGACACAAAAGTTCTAACAAAAACTTTGGAAAAAGATATTGAAAAATATGCTGTAAAGGCAAAAGATTCTGCAGCTAAACGACAAAAATAATCTCTACTATTTTATAACGCAGCAGAGAATTTTAATTCATTGAAACTTTCGATTGCAATTCCAGATTCTTCAGTAAGTGATGAATCAACAAATCTTGGTAAATCTACGAAAATCTCTTTAATAGCTAGGGCATGTGCAATTTTTCGTGTACAAACTATTTACATATATCACGAAAGCTCTGGAAGCGATAGCGATAGGTCATTAATACGCACCATTTTAAAATATCTTGAAACACCACAATATCTCAGAAGAGGACTTTTCCAAAGAATTTCAGAATTACGGTTTGCTGGCAGTTTAAGTCCATTAAAAATCCCACATCATTCTTACACATCAGATCCTCTACAAGTTAAAGCTGGTGACATAAGAGAAGGGATAATTGTTTTTGCAAGGGGTAAAAAATCTGTTGATGTAGGACTTGAACAACTTATTTTGTATTCTGGACATGATGAAGTAGGAAAAAGAATTACAATGCAATTTAAGACTGGATATCCAGAACTTTTGGCAAAGCAAATCTCTAGAAGCGAAATTAAGCAATATTGGGGATATGAGGTGAAAGAAAGTGCAAATTTACGCGCGCTTCTTTCTGGATGGAATTC
>DASSAF010000118.1:0-14790 GCA_035685565.1 Nitrosopumilaceae archaeon
TCTCCTTCTGCAAAAATTCCTGCCTTTGGAACCGCAATTTTATCTGTAACCATGATTTGATTCACATCACCTATTGCATAGACATTTTCAAAATTTGTTTTACAGGTTCTGTCAACTGCAATGAATTTTCCTTTTTCTGCAAAGCCTGCTTCAACTACAACTGATGGAGCTTTGTGTGGTGGAACTGCGATAAGAAGATCAAAGCCAGCTACAGATTCTTCAAACTTGAGTGTCTTTGGTCCAACAGAGATTGTTTTTTGTGAACCATGAAACTCTATATTTTGTGATTTTAAAAGTTGCAATAATTCTTCGCTCACTTGAGGTCCACCTGCAGGAAGTGTTATTGGAGTTGGACTGTAGAAATCAATTTTTACAGAATCACTGGCGCCGGTATCTTTTAGCATCGATCGTATGAGAAGAGCTGCCTCATAGGGAGCTGGCGGACATTTGTAAGGCAATCCCATTATTGCCATTGCTATCTTGCCTGACTTTATTCTCTTTATTGCATCACGAATTTTTGGGACGTCTTTTAGTTCATACAAGCTTAATCCGTTATTTGAAAGACCGGGGATTTGTTCTGGATCAAGATCTACCCCAAGTGCAATTATCAGGTAATCATATGGCAGTTCTTTTGATTTTGTTGTAACGGTTTTGTTTTGTGGATTTATCTTGATTATTTCCTCGTTGATAAAATCAATTCCCTTTTTGGTTAGGGTTTGCAAAGGTTTTTTTGAATATTCAAATTCTCTGGTTCCATTTAGGATCCATAGTTTTACCAGATCCATCATGAAATAATCTTTTTTATCAATTACAGTGATTTTAACTTCTGGTGAAAGATTTTGTCTTAGCTCATTTGCTGCAGCAAGACCTCCAAATCCTCCGCCTAGAATCAGAATGTTTGTTGGATTTATTTTCTAACACCTAACACTATCTTTCTTGTGTTGTTGGTCTTATTGTGATTTCATTAACGCTCATGCGCAATGGAGATTCTAATGCAAACATGATCGAGTTTGCAATGTCTTCTGCTTGTAATGCTTCAGTTTCCTTTGAGTGTTTTACAAAAGCCTCTAGTGATTTGTCAGTAATGGTATTGGTAAGCTCGGTTGCTACAATGCCTGGCTCTATTGTTGTCACTCTAATCTTGTTTCTTGCACTTAGTTCCTGTCGTAACCCTTCGCTGAAAGCTCTTACAGCATATTTTGTTGCACAATAAACACTGCCTGCAGGAAATACAACCCTTCCCGCAATTGATGAGATGTTTACGATATGGCCAGAATTCTGGTTAATCATGAGAGTAACGGCAGCGGCTGTACAGAAAAGAACTCCCTTGATATTTACGTCAACCATTTGTTCCCACTCATCAATTTTTAGATTCTTAACAAAACTCAGAGGCATGATTCCAGCGTTATTAATCAAAATGTCTACTCGATTCCATTTTTTTATTGTAGCATCAATTAGCGCTTGACAGTCCTTGCGTTTTGTCACATCACATGGTACAACAATGCATTCAGTGCCGTTTTTTGTAATTTCTTTTTGTAATTCCTCTAATCGATCTATTCTTCTAGCGGCAATTGCTACCTTTGCTCCCGCTTTTGCAAGAGATAATGCGGTAGCATGACCTATCCCACTACTTGCACCAGTTACAATTGCTACTTTGTCTTTTAACATTTAAAAATCTGTTTTTTATCACTATGTATTGTGTAAATATGTTTTGTTGATCTGAATGCACCAAGAAACTAAGTTCCCTAACACTAATTTAGTATGAATTTTTAATTATTGTATGGAGCAGTTTAATTGTGCATATTGTGGTGAAAAGCAAGACTTGCCTTTTGAATGCAATTACTGTAAAGACAAATTTTGTGCTGACCACAGATTGCCAGAAGGCCACAGATGTGTTAAACTCCATCAGATCAGAGCAAAAAGATTTGGCCAAAATAGCATAAAACGCGATAAGGGAATTGGGCGTCAAAGCATCTTCAAAAGAGTTTTGAATAAATTTCGTGATTAGTAAAGTGCCCTTTCTGGATTTAGTTTGGAAAGTTTTGCCTGATAGAATAATGCAAATGCCAAAGCCAACAGAACTCCTGCAGTAAGCCAGTGAGCAATTTGCATTGTAAGATAAACTATGCCAAATCCCACACACATTGTTGCTTGAGTTAAAAGTTTTATCCATGATGGGATTTTTGCTGCTCTGCATACCATCTCAATAATAAAAAGTCCTGCAACTGGATAAAGTATTATTAGAAAATACGTACCCAGATGAACCCCATTATGCATTTATTCTTAGGAAATATCAGGTGTAATTTCTAGTCTTCCCAGCTTATTTTTACAGCAATTTTCTTATTGATGAGAGCAAGGGCGTTCTCAAAAGGAAGCGTTGCCACGTCTTCTGCATCAAACGGTCCATATTTTTGTAAATCAGAGCCTATGATTTGGTCTATTGGTTTTAGGAATCGTATTACAATAGCTCGTGACCTGTGACTGTGGGCTACTGACTCGAGAAGTTTTAATCTGCCGTTTAGTGTAGCTGCAAGAATAATTTCTTTTCTTTGTCGTAATTCATCTTCAGAATCCAAAATGAATCTTTCTTCATCAAGTAAATTTGAATAATCAAGTTCTTTTGATTTTATTGCCTTTTCAATTCTTATTTTTAAAAGAAGTGTAGTCATGTCTGCTATTATCTTTACAAGTGAATCTTTGATTTTTGATTCTATTCCATCATATCCTTGATTTTTCAGATTACCAATTAACTCGCCTATACTGGAATAAAGCTCTGGATCAATTTCTTGGACAGGATCATTTTCAATTTCAAGCTGTAAAACGGCGTACAATGAATTTACATCAATTTTTTTTGTTTCTGACATTTGCACACCCAATAATACTTAAATCATGGACTCCTTGTGTTATGTTCAAGGAACTAAATTGCCATATAAAGTGATTGGTGGGGAACCTGTATCAATTTCCTATTCAGCTGATGAAGTTTTTGCTAAAATAAAACATGAACAAATAAAATTTATTGATTTACAGTTCACAGGATTATTAGGACGATTCCATCACACTACAATTTCAGCCAGCTTGTTTACTCCACAACAAATGCAAGATGGTTTGCCAAAGCTTGACGGTTCCTCAATTGTTGGTTTTGCTAGTGTGGATGATTCTGACTTGGTACTCAAACCAGATCCAAATACATATGCCATCATACCTTGGATGACAAACGGTAAAACTGCGAGATTGATTTGTGATGTTTATTGGGGATGGGATAAGGGTAGACTAGAGCGAGATCCCAGAGGCATTGCACAAAGGGCAGAAAAATATCTCAAGACTCAGGGGTTTGATTACAGCTATTGGGGACCAGAGGTAGAGTTTTTCGTTTTTGACAAGATTTCCTGGGATGTCTTGACACCGTACAAAGGTCAGTCATACTCAATCGAATCAAAAGAAGCTCCATGGAGTCAGGAAGGAAAAGGCTACCCCATGGCCTTGCAAAAGGGATACTATCCAAGCACTCCGTCTGATACATTAACAGAATATAGAAACGAATGTGTTGATATTTTGAATGAAAATTTCGGTATTTTATGTGATAACCATCACCATGAAGTTGCAACTGCAGGTCAGTGTGAAATTGATATCAGGTATGATCATCTAACAAATTCAGCAGATGGAGCACAGACCTACAAGTATGTTGTAAGAAATGTTGCAGTAAAGTATAGCAAGGTTGCAACCATGATGCCAAAACCAATTTCCATGGATGCGGGGTCTGGCATGCATACCAATGTTAGCCTATGGAAAGATGACAAGAATACATTTTTTGATAAAGATGATAAAGATGAGATTAGTCAAACTGCAAGATATTTTTGTGGTGGCATCATGAATCATGCAAGAGCACTTGCTGCAATTGTAGCACCAACAACTAACTCGTATCACAGATTGGTTCCAGGATATGAAGCTCCAGTCTATGTCGCATGGAGTCCAGGAAACAGATCTGCAATAGTAAGAATTCCTGCACACTTTAAGGGAGAAAAATATTCAAAATTAAAAAGATTAGAGTTCAGAGCTCCTGATCCTTCATCAAATGCATATCTTGTCTTTTCTGCAGTGCTAGCTGCTGGTCTTGACGGAATTAAAAAGAAAATCGAGCCAGGAGATCCTATTCATGAAGATATCTACAAAATGAGTAAAAAAGAGCTTGATGCAAGAGGAATCAAGTCTTTACCTGCAACACTTGGTGAGGCACTTGATGCACTTGAAAGTGATAGAAAGTTTCTCAACCCAATATTTTCAAACGATGTACTTGACAAAATCATTGAATTAGAAAGAAAAGATGAGCATGAGGTCTCAATCAGACCACATCCACATGAATTCTACCTATATTTTGACATCTAGAATTTTCCTAGTGCTGCATATATCAGCACCAAGGATACAGATAAAATTGCAAAACCTGTGATAAGATAGGCTTTTTGGTGTTTGTCAGATGTACCTGCCTTGTATATCGATACTGCGCCTGCAAGGCCAACAAAAAGAATCAGCACTCCTTCAACTACATTATCACCGTTGGTATGTGTAATTATGGGATAAAACATTCCAGAAAGCAGTGCAAAGAAAAATATCAAATAGATGTATTTTGCGCCAGCAATAATTTTTGAGCCGCTGCCAAGTTGCATAAAAATTTGTAACAAGAGTCGGCAAATAAACCTTTGATGATAATATAGAATATCGTATGGACTTTACATGTCCATGGGTGGCATTCCACCCATACCGCCCATGCCTCCCATTCCTGGCATGCCTCCCATACCGCCCATTCCTTCTGCACCCGGTGGAGGACCGGAGGATTTTGCAATGGCAATTACATCATCAATTCTTAAAATCATACATGCTGCCTCGGTAGCAGATGAAACAATTTGGTTTTTCACAGAAAGTGGTTCAAAGATATCAGTCGAATGCATGCTTGTAACTATACCTTTCATTACATCTATTCCAGTCCATTTGTTTCCTTTGAGTTGTCTTGAGCGTAGTGATGCCAAGGTATCAATTGGATCCATGCCTGCGTTTTCAGCTAGTGTGAGAGGTATTACTTCAAGTGAGTCTGCAAATTTTTCTACCGCTAGTTGTTCACGTCCTTCTAGTGATTTTGCCCATTCTCTAAGTTTTGTTGCAGCATAAGTCTCTGGTGCGCCTCCTCCAGCTACAATCATTGGGTTTTCCATTACGTCTTTTACAACCATTAGTGCATCATGAATTGATCTTTCTACTTCATCAACAACTCTTTGTGATCCTCCTCTGATAAGAATGGTCACAGCTTTTGGATGCTTGCATCCTTCAACGAAAACCCATCTGTCTGTCTCTACTTTTCTTTCTTCTACGTTTTCTGCAAAACCCAGGTCTTTTTCAAACAGGTCATCAAGGTTTGTTACCATTCTTGCACCAGTTGCCTTTGCAAGTTTTGAAAGATCACTTTCTTTTACTCTTCTTACTGTAAGTATTCCTGCCTTTGCAAGATAGTGTTGTGCAATATCATCAATGCCTTTTTGACATAACAATACGTTTGCGCCAGATGCAACTACTTTATCCACCATGTTTTTGATCATCTTGTTTTCTTCATCCAGAAATGATTTCATTTGTTGTGGATTTGATATGTTGATTTTTGCATCAAACTCAGTTTTATCAATCTCAAGTGCGCTGTTAACTAGTGCAATCTTTGCATTGGCAATCTTTTTTGGCATGCCGCTATGAACAACTTCTTTGTCTAGTACAATTCCTTTTGTGAGATAAGTATCTTTGATGGAACCGCCTGCTTTCTTTTCTACTTTGATGTCATCAATATCTACAGCATAACCATCTTCTGTTTTTTCAGCTACGGCAAGTACAGCCTTTACTACAATGTCTGCAAGATTAGTAGAGTCCTTTCTGACAAGTTTTGTTTGCATTGAAGTCCTTGCAATTTTATCAAGAATTTCTTTGTCTGTTGGTGATACCTTGTCTGCAATTTTTGCCAAAAGTTCTTTTGTCTTTTGTGCCGCTTTTCGATATCCATCTACAATAATTGTCGGATGAACGTCTTGTAGTATGAGAGATTCAGCGTTTTCTAGTAATGCGCCTGCAAGAATTACGGCAGATGTTGTTCCATCTCCAACCTCGTTATCGGTTGCTTTTGATATTTCTACTAGCATTTTTGCTGCTGGGTGCTGAACATCAATTTCTTTGAGAATTGTTGCACCATCGTTTGTAATTGTAACATCGCCTAAGGAGTCAACAAGCATCTTATCCATTCCTCTTGGACCAAGGCTTGTATGGACTATCTCTGCAATTAGTTTTGCAGCAGTAATGTTATTTTTTTGGGCATCGCGACCTTTGGTCTGTTGTGCACCGTCTTTTAGTATAACAACTGGAATTCCGCCTTGTGAATTTTGTAATGACATGTTTTATTGAAGCCCAATTTTCCCTTTTTATATCTTTATACCAAAAAACCCCATAAACTGGGAAATTTCAAAAATTAAACCGTTTTTCAAAATTTTAATCGATGTTTTTAAATTAGGAAAGTTGACCGAGCAGTTCATGACAAAATCCTCCCCCAGAGAATCTTACAAGGAGGTACTTTCCTTGCTTAAAATTCACAATGAGTGGTTTGAAAATTCAATACCACTTATTGCAAGCGAGAATGTTCCAAGTCCTGCTGTCAGAGAGGCAACGATCTCTGACTTTGCAAATAGATATGCTGAAGGGTGGCCAGGCGAGCGTGTCTATGCTGGTTGTACTTATATTGACAAAGTAGAATTCAAGTGTATCGAGTTAGGGAAAAAATTATTCAAGGCAGAGTTTGTTGATGTAAGGCCAATTTCTGGTGTCGTGGCAAATCTTTCCATTTATTCAGCTTTTTCAAATCCAGGTGATGTAATGCTTGCACCGTCAATTCCTTCTGGAGGACACATCTCTCATGGTAAAAAAGAACATTCTGGAACTGCAGGCTTGGTTCACGGATTAGATATTGAATTTTACCCATTTGATGCAGAAGAGATGTCAATTGATGTAGATAAAACAAAACAAAAGGTAATCGAGCTTGACAAAGCTGGTAGGACCCCAAAGATGGCAATGTTTGGGGGCTCTGTCTTTTTGTTTCCTCATCCTGTTAAGGAACTTGCTGATTTTCTAAAAGGGTACAAGATGTTTGTAAATTATGATGGAGCTCATGTTGCAGGACTGATAGCTGGTGGACAGTTCCAAGATCCATTACGAGAGGGAGCTGATGCAATGACAATGAGTACGCACAAGACTCTCTTTGGGCCACAGGGAGGTATGATAGTATCTTATGAAAAATATAGCGAGGAGATCAAAAAGGCAACATTTCCTGGAATGACTAGTAATCATCATTTACATCACATGGCTGGAAAGGCAATTGCTTTTGCAGAAATGTTAGAGTTTGGTAAAAAATATGCAGCCCAAGTTGTAAAGAACGCAAAGGCATTAGCAGAAGCATTAAACTCCTATGGGTTTGGAGTTCTTGGAGAAAAACGAGGATTTACAAAATCACACCAAATCGTAGTAAACGTTCTTTCATTTAGTGATGGTGGAACAATCGAGGCTGATCTAGAAAAAGCAAACATAATTGTAAACAGGCAACTTATACCAGGAGATATCAAGGCAGGCAGAAACTACTTCCATCCAGGAGGAATAAGGCTTGGTGTTGCTGAGATTACGCGGCTTGGTATGAAAGAAGCAGAGATGAAAGAGGTCGCAGAATTTATCAAAAAAGTAGTTGTTGATAAAAAAGACAAGAAAAAAGTGGTAGTTGACGTAAAGAAGTTCAGAAAAGACTTTCAGAAAGTGAATTATTGCTTTGAAAACAAGCTTGGTGCATATGAGTACGTTAAGCTTCGCTAGGCATAGTCTGTAAGAAGTGACTGGTTACCTTCTTCTTTTCCAAAGACCAATTCTAATTCATCTAAAAGAGACATCACTCTTCCTTTCAAGTACGGATCAATTCTGTATTTATCAAGCAGCCTTGTTGCTAGCTTGAGATATTTTTGAACCGAAGGCCGTGTCATGGTCTGGATTAGTTTGTTACCGCATTCTAGACAATTTCCAGCTAGTGGGACTCTTCTGTAGCTTGCACCACAAGCTGTACATCTAAAAGATTGACTAGAATATGCTCTAAGATTTCCCATGATATCAGGTAAGAGATGGGTTGTCAGAACCATAGAAACAACCTCGCTTGGGTCTACCGCGTTTATAATATCTGCAGTTCTGATTTGCATGTCAAGTTTTTCTAAAAGAGACCCTAGTGTAGAATATGCACTACGAGATCTTGATGCTGTTAGAGTAGAAGTATTATGTGTAAAATTATATCCATAAAATTGTCCTTCTGTCTCAAGCCTTGACTTTAGAGTTTCAACGTCTTTTATTTCACTTGCCTTTTCTTTTGCAAGTGTTGCCTCAAAAAATGAAAGCGGCAAAAACTTTACCACCTCAAAGTTATGAGCTTGTCTTTGGACTTCTTGCGGTATAACAATTGGTTGTACCAATAATGGCGCGTCCATTAGACCCCCAATTCTGTCTGACAAGAATTGTCTTGAGAAATTAAGAAGACTATCCATCAGAAGCATTATGGAATCAGCATCTCCGTCAGCATCACGTCTTTTTGCAGAGTGCCACACCGGTGTACCATAACAAACATGTGTGTTTGTGTAACCAATTATTCGTCCTACAATCCCAACTGATGTATGTGGAGCTAATCCAATCATTAAATGCCCAATAAGATCATCAGTAGTTTTTACTTTGTAAAATTGAGAATGCCCAAACAGCTTTACCAATTCTGTATCCAGATATTTTGATGTCTGTACCAGATATTCTCCACATTCATGTGGTATTATGACATCCTGAATTCTAAGTTCTATGAGCTGATCAGAACTAGTGATAGGATTACCATTGATATCATGAGTATATCCAAGTTGCACAAGTTTTTCCGGACTGGTTCCAATCCATGCAGGTTTAAAGTGAGTCAGTGGTGCGTTTGTCGCATCAAATCTAATGGTTCCGTCTTTGAAGACATAAAGGCCAAGGCTTTGTCTTATCAGTCCTTTTTCAAGAGGTTCTGCTATCCTGTCTTGGTTTATGAGTTCCTTCACACCCTTGAATGGTTCCTGAACACGAATACCTGTTTTTTCCTGTGCAGAATAGATCCTTTCTTTGAGTGGAAATGACCTGTATGTGTGAGATAGTGTCTTTCTCTTACATTTCTCACAGTACTCTGACTCTAGCTCATCCCGACAGGTTGGACAGATAAAAAGTGTAGTTGTCTTAATTTTGCATTTTGGACAGGCTATGCTAATTGATGGTTCGTTACAGTTTTTACAAAATCTATTATTAATGTTACAATAAAAATTTGGTTCCCTTGACGCTTTTATCAAGTCACGTGATGCTCCCCCCTTACTGCCTATTGGAAATAGTGTATGTACTGGAGGTTTCATCTTTCTTGCTGCTGCCTTTTCTGGCCTGCCAACTCTGATCCCTATTGCCGTTGAAAATTTGTCTTTTATTTTTATCCCAGATGTCTGAGTGATAAGCTGAGTAACAGTCATGGTACCATCTAGTTTTATGGGTTTTCTAAAAAGCAAATAAAAGAAAATCTTTGCCTCCATGTCTTTTAGTAAAATTGAATCTCCTGCCACCTCGTGAGGTACCCCAAGTTTTTCAAGAATTTCTTTACTATTTTTTTGGTAGATAATCAAGTCAGGGTCCGCCTTTATTGGGTTTAAGATTTGTTCAAATTCTGGAATTAAAAGATGGTCCCAATAATACAGATAGTTAGGATGTAATGGAATGCCAAAATCAAGGGAGAGTTTGAATGCCTCATCCAAGCTTGGTACTTTTGAAACATATTGCAAACGTGGATCTTCAGGCTCGTATTTTGCAAGCTTTGCTTTGAGCTCCTCAGCCCAATATTCTTCCACATAACCTGTTGGGACAAGCTCTGCGTTGTTTTCTAAGAAATCACCATAGCTGATTAGGATATCACCAAGGTGAAGGATCTTTTCTATCTGTGGTTTGAGTTGTATGCCATGATGAGTGTCCTTGATTTTTACCACATTGCCATTTTTCAGCCTAACAATCGGTGTGTCTAGGGAATCCACAAAAGCAATGGTTGCGGCCTTCCCTGGAATGTCAACTTTGATCTGTGTACCAACTACTATGGTATGATCCAAAATTTCTGCAATGACAGGGTGTATTCCTATTGAGGAAAAGCCGGTATTGCATGCTCGTCCATATCTTAACCTAAAGCCACCTAGTTTCTTTGGCATGGAAAGGACGGACCTGCCAGTTATGACCTCTCTCATCCTATGAGATGCAGCATCTTCATCTCCAGTTTGAATTGCACCTTTTAGGCTCTTTAGCCAATCCCACCCATCTAGATCGAATAACTCGATGAGTTTTAGCAATTTCCTTGACTTGCCTATCAGACCATCATTTAGAACTCTAAGTGCACCTCCCCTTACTCTGTTGGTGCTGATTCTTGTCATGTTTCTATGGCTCACAATTTCAACCGGATCTGTATCAACACCATCAAGCTCAACTGGAAGATTTGATATGACAGTTACAACATCCTCGTCTGGAACATGATATTGGAAATTTCCAGCTTCTCTCTCATAGAGCCTTAATTCCTCCACAAATCGTCCAGTCTCATCGTCAAAGGAATTTGCCTGAAATTTAGAAAGTCCAGCTATCTTTCTGATGTGGTCTGCGATCAACATTGTAGATGCTGCTTCGGTTCCACCGGCAGACCTGATTGGTCCTGCAAATGACACAGAGAGGTAATCAGAACCATCGTGGTTTTTCTTTATCTTTACCTCACTAATTCCCTGCAGTGGAGCTACTGTGACACCTTCTGTTACTATGGCAAGACCTACTCTTACTGCAAGATCAAGCCTCTCTTCTAGTGTAGTATCTGGTCCAGAGTATTTACCTAAAGCAATCTCTTCAGAAAGTGTCAAGGCAGCAAGTTCTTTTGTTGTGCTTTGAATCAATGCCCTTAGTCGTTCAGTCACATCAATATCATGCATTTTTGAGACACGATCTGCAAGATCAAACGCAATCTTGGGCTCTACCATTCCAGACGAGTCTGCCAAGGTAGATTTTGCAGCAGCTGCCTTCTCAAATGTTCTAAACACCTCTTCAGAAAGTTTGGTGTAATAATCAAAATAATATTCAGGCATTGGGACTTCGTTTAGTCTCAATGCTACATTTTCAGACATGTTACTTCCTTACAGTCTGGATGGCTTTTACAATATCGCTTAAAGTCTTGAGGCTGCCGCCCTTCTCAAGCATGGTACCAATAACAATGCCGTCAGCTCCTGCTTTGACTATCTCAGATGCAGTTTGAGCGCTCTTAATTCCCCCACCTACAATCAAAAAGCCTTTGAAAACCTTCCTTACTGCTGCAACCATCTCAGGTTTTACGTTAGATTTTGCCCCAGAGCCTGCCTCAAGATAGACAAATCTCATTCCCATGAATTGGGCAGAAAGTGCATACATTGCTGCCAGGTTTGATTTCTCAAATGGTATGGTCCTTGCAGATCCCACAAACCAAGCCGATGTTCCCTCACCAATTATGATGTATGCTGTTGGAAGTGGCTCCAAACCAAACTTGAGTACGCTTGGAGCTCCTAACGCCTGAGCTTGTGATATGAAATAAGGATTATCAGAGTTCAAAAGGGAACTAAACAAGATTGCGTCAGCACCTGGTACTACACCCGTAACATTTCCTGGAAACAAAATGATTGGAATCTTGAGGGCCTTCTTTAGTATCTTTACCGTCTGCGCCATACCAATCTGATCTGTTGCAGATGAACCCCCAACAAGTATTGCAGAAGCTCCTATCCTCTCAACATCTTTTGCAAGCTTGACTGCTGATTTTACTTCAGATATTTCAGAATCTATTAACACAAAGAGCAGTGCCTTTTTTCTCTTTAGAGTAGTCTTGAGATAGCTTTCTACGTTTGGCATAAGACTGGTTATTGGGTATTCATTTAAAGTTTAATTGAATGTATGTATACAGATCTGTATAGCTATGGCTGAATCCCCTAATCCAATTTCTAGCAATATAATAAGACAAATTATAAAAAAATCATTATTTACAGAACGACAAATTGAAATTATTTTAAATCAGCTGAACCTACAGAAAACCCAATTTACTATAAGTAAAGGGGCTTATTTCAGGCAGGTAAGACAGTCTCGGGACAAGTTAATTGGATTGTATTATTCTGTAATATTGCTAAGGGGTCTAGGCATACTTGTTCCTGAAGATATTGATGTGATTTCAAAGCTCTCTGAGCAGGTTTCTGTGATACAAAGTAGTGATGTATTTCCTGAAAAGGAGGAAGAAATCATGTATGTGATAGGTCAGTTAGTAGATCGTGCCTGTAGAGTGTGATTTTATCGCTTTTAGGTTGTGTGGGAGCTCTAGAATTAGTGATAAAGTAATGTTGTGATTGATATGTAATATGTGAACAAGTTTTACTCAAACATGATAAATCACATAGTTATATGAGATCTAGTGATGTTAGTAGACATACCAGATGTAGGGACTATGATTGGTGTTTTTATTGCATTTGTGCTAGGAATTATCGCCATAGCCGTGTACAACAAAGTTAAACCTCTCATAAGAACAGAGTCAGAGCTTCTAAAATCATATACAGATCGCCTACAATATTATGAAAATCAGTTAATAGATATGAAAATTCGTTTAGATTCCTCAGAATTATTGAAAGATGTTGAAGATATAAAGGCTCCCATACCAAAACCAAAAGAAATAAGGGTGGAGAAGCCAGAGGTTGTCTCAAGTGCCCAGGAAGAGAGACCAAAGGAGAGAATGCACAATATGAACTTTGGAAATGCTACAGATTATGTCCTAAGATTAATCACAGAAAAACCCATGACATCACGTGATATACAAATCACAGTAGGACGGACTAGGGAACACACATCACGTATGATGAAGAAGCTGTTTGATGATGGCTTAGTGGAAAGAAATATGCAGACTAAACCATTTACCTATTACATTACCGATAAGGGTAAGGCAAAGTTAGGTATTGCCAAATTAACCCCCCAACAATAATCAAAAATCCTATTTTCACACCAAAAAACATAATTTTATAATAATTTCATATAATAATAAAATCTTAAATATGTAAATTAACTATTTCAGAATATGCCTACAAATGAAGAGTTGATCAAGATCACGTCAGGAGGAACCATCTCAATACCAATACAGTTCAGGAAATACCTGCAATTGCAAAAAGGAGATTATGTTAGAGTGGTAATGGAGCAGGACTGTCTCGTTATCAAAAAAGCTATAATTTCTTAGGTTTCCAAATGCCGTTGCTTCTGGGCCAGTTTGATTACCTGATATGCCCACTCTCTGCCCTGTCTCTCTCTTACTATCTTACCTTTAGTGGCAAACCTGGCCAAGTATGTGGATATGATGCTAAGTTTGATGGGTTTCCCATATTCGTCCTCATATTTTTCAAGTATCTCAGATGAGGTAAACTTGCCCATTGGGAAATGCTTGTCTACCATATACCATATCTTGGAGCCAATCGAGTCTAGTTGAGGAGACTCTTCTGATTCCTCAATATTGATTAAATCCATTAATTCGAATATCTTTAACATTTTATCCCTAGTTACATTGCCTTCTAGGCTAAAGTTGTATTTGGCCCCCTCCGAGTCCTCTAGGTCAATTCTGATCTTTTTTCTTGTCATTGTGATCGATCGAGTTAACACCTTAACACTTGAACAGATCAAAGAATATTTGTTAACCAGTGTGTTTGTTAACATTCACTGCCTAGCCCACGCCTGGCCTATTTTGGCACCTTAACTAGGCACCAATCCTTTATACTGTAATATTGGTATATTTCATGCCTGGACTAGAAATATAGGGGTCTATTCTACAACCTTAACATTGTTAAGACCTAACTTCACGCCTAGAGTGGAAATAAAGGGGTCAAATTGGGCTTTTCCATATCCAGTTTAACATTTTGTTCACATACTGTTAACTTTGTTCTAGGCATACCCACACACCAATACTTCCACTCTAGCTTAATTAAAAAAATATTTTTTTAAGATAATAAAAATAATTAATGATAAACTAAATTTGGTTTAGTTATTCTATTCTAATTGTATTATCAAAGATAGAATCCATATGTGGATAGAGAAGAAACATTGGTGTGTGGGTTAATGGTAAAAGATTCAATTGATAAATTATTAGATGATGCACAAAGCGGAAAATCCCTATTCAAAAACAGGGAAGTATTACATTTTACATTTGTCCCTGATACAATATTACATCGAGAAGATGAGCAAAAAAAGGTCACCCAATCACTATTACCTTTACTGAAGAAAGCACGTCCATCTAACTTACTAGTATATGGAAAGCCTGGAACAGGTAAAACTCTAGTTGTAACCAAAGTCCTAAACAAGATTAAAGAAAGAGTAAAGGAAGGATCATTTCCTATCCAACTACTTTACGCTAATGCAAAAGAGGAGGGTACCCTTTACGGCTTGTTGATAAAATTGGGTAGGCAGTTATTAGAAAGGGGGGGAGAAAAAGAGTTTCCAACAACAGGGCTTTCAATTAGTGAAATATTCAACCGTATAATTTCAACAATCGGGGAAAAGGGACTAAACACGGTTTTTGTGGTAGATGAGATTGACTATCTTGCAGAACTAGTATCAAAAACAGGAAAGGATGTCTTTTACTCACTTACCAGAGCAAACGAGAGACTCAAGAAAGGCTCACTTACA
>DASSAF010000119.1:0-6075 GCA_035685565.1 Nitrosopumilaceae archaeon
TTTTGGCGTTTTTTGCAATAGATACCACAACTAATACTGTGATAACAACTGATTTCTCCGACGAACGATATTTTTTGAATAACTCAAGCTATCTGTCTGGCAGCAAACCAAATACCGATAATCCAAACAACATCCGTTCAATGAAAAAAACACTAGTTGCTACGATTGTAGAAAATGTACTGAATACTATTGGAAGCGGCACATATGCCACAGTTATTAATAAACTTGATTCAATGTACAATTGTAAATTGCTAGATTGTTATGACCATCCTGAATATTTGAAGGGAGTGTTGGTGTTACAAGGTACTTTCACATACAATTCCAGTATCAGCTCAATCAAATCAAAGCTCCACGAATTTGAATACGATGAAGAGATTGGAGCGTTCTTGCAAGAACTAAGTAAATAACTGGATTTTATCTTGAATTATTCCCTGATGCCCTTGACTAGTGTCTGAATATTCAACAATGGTTGATTTATTTTACATTTGTGAAATATTATTCAGAAAACCTGATTAGAATATAATTATAACACAATTCCTGCAATTAGGGAATTTTTTTAACATTAGAAATAGTTAAAAATCATAGATAAAGTACTGTTATGGATGATTTCTAACGAATTTTGAAAAACTAGTTGCTGAGATAGTATCAGTTAGTAATACAATGCGTTTTGTTTTGGTAATTGATGAAAAGGGAAACGCCATTCACAGTCAGATAATTACAAAATCATTTCTTATTAAAAATAACCAAGCAATAGCACTTTCGACAGATATGGTTGTTCTTAAAAGATTGCTTAACTTGTATGATGTGATCATCGGCAAAAATACCTTTACTCATCTTATTAGGGACAAGGTCCATGTCTTGATATTCTACATTAAAGATTGGATATTTTTGGTGAGTTGCGATCGAAGTACGGCCAGCCATACGATCGCAGATATTTCAGAGAAAATAGAATCTATAATTAAGATACATTTCGCATAAACCCCAACATTTTATCAGTACTAAAAATGAAGAGTTTTACCTAAATCAAAACATGTTTAGAAATTATCATTTCTTTTTATCTAGTGCTTTTAACATGATTTTTTATTCTTATATACGGTTTTAAGCAAAACAGTAACATTGAATCCACTTTTAATACTGTGTTGTGTTGTTTTTGTTTTTGGTTCCAGTCTTGCATTTGCTGAGAAGGGAACTTTTGTAGACAAGGTACAATTCATCCAATATTCTGATGACAATACGGCATTTGAAGAAGTAAAAAATGGAAATTTGGACATTTATTATTGGGCAATACCTTTTGAGAGAATTACTGACCCTCAATCACGAGAAGGCTTGAAAATATTTCAATCAACTGGCCAATCGTACAGCCTTCTTGTAAACCCTGCATCGTCTGAAAAATTCAATCCTTTTTCAATAAAAGATGTTAGATTTGCACTAAATTATTTGGTAGACAGAAACCTAATCGTTGATGAACTTCTTGGGGGTTATGGCGTGCCTATGGTTTCAGCATACAAGCCATTTGATCCTGACTATCTTTTGATTTTGGATGAGCTTGAATCATTTAACTTTAGATATAATCCTGCATTGGCAGAAAAAATGATATCAGACTCTCTTAGCAATGCTGGAGCAAAAAAAATTGGCAGCAAATGGTACTATGATTCAAAACCAATAGAGATTACAATTTTTATTAGAAGCGATGACCAGATACGCAAGTCAATTGGCGAGGTGATTTCTTCACAGCTTGAAAAAATTGGATTTTCTGTAAAAAGAGACTATGGCGATTTAAACAAGGCATTTACCATAGTATATGGCTCAAACCCGTCTGATCTAAAATGGAATATCTACACTGAAGGGTGGGCAGCAAGTGGCTTTGTAAAATATGACTCTGTTCTTACTGCACAAATGTATTCACCGTGGTTTTCTAACATGCCTGGATTTGGCAATCCATCATACTGGAATTACAAAGATGATTACATGGATTCTATCTCACAAAATATTTTTCTTGGAAACTTTACATCAGCACAACAAAGAACAGAGTTATTAAAAAAAGCAGTAGATGAAGGCATAAAAGAATCTGTTAGGGTTTTTCTTGTAAGTAAAATTGATCAATTTGTGTCAAGCAACAAAGTAGATGGAATAATAAATGATTTTGGCGCTGGAATAACAAGCAGGTTTACACCGATTAATGCAAGGGATAATTCTGATTCTCTAAGAATAGGGGTGCACAAAATTTACCAGGGAGCATGGAACCCCATTGGAGGCTTTAGCGATTCTGCAAGCCAGCAAATTTTGGGTGCAATATCAGACCCTGGTAGCTTTAAAAATCCATTTACTGGTGTGACCATTCCTGTTCGCTCTAGTTGGAAAGTAGAAACTGCTGGGCCGGCGGGCAAGCTAGATGTGCCATCTGATGCAATAAAATGGGATGCCATCCAGCAAAAATGGATTCAAGTTGGCAATGGTATGAACGCTACAAGCAAGGTAACATTTCATCTAACATTTGGAAACTGGCATAATGGTCAGCCAATGGACATGAACGATGTCCTGTACTCGATTTATTTCCTATACCAGTGGGGGGCGGAACCCTCAGAAAACAGCAAGACGTTTGATTCGGAATATTCACCAAAGGCAAATCAATCTGCAAATACGCTAATTGGGATTAGAGTCATTGATAAAAACACAATCGAAGTTTACCAGAACTATTGGCATTTTGACGAAGGCGAGATTGCTGCTTCTGCAGATGTCTTTCCTTTGATGCCATGGGAGCTATTTTATGCCATGGAAAAATCTGTGACTGATGGCAAGGTCGCGTTTTCAAGATCAGAGGCTGTTAGCAAAAATGTTGACTGGCTTTCGTTGATTGTTCCAAATAACGCAAACATGATAAAGTCAAACTTGGAAGATTTTTCAAAATCAAATTCTATCCCAGTTGCATTGGCAGGGTTTGGTAATGATTCTAAATATTATTCTGATAGGTATCTTTCATCCATATCATGGATTGAAAAGCACAACCACGCGGTAATAAGTGACGGGCCCTTTTATCTTGACAGCTATTCTCCAGAAGCTCGAATAATAACAATAAAGGCGTTTGATGATCCCACATATCCATTTGGAGCAGGTTACTGGAAAAAATTTGAGAACATTAATGTTGCCAAGATAAATGGGGTGGATGTTCCTACAACTGTATCACTAGGAAAAGAATTGACAATTCCAATTTCAGTCACACCTAATTGTACAATTTATTATTATTTCCTAAATGCAGATGGTAAAGGAGTAGATTCTGGCATGTTACAATCCGGGACTGGAAATGCCACCATCATTCTGCCAAAAGAAAAATCATCACTTTTGAGTCTAGGCGCAAATGACTTGAAGATATTTGCAGTATCAGAATCTGCGCTCAAGCCAGACATTTTCTATACCAGCTTTTTAGGAATACAAGGAGAAAGCCCTGTAATGCCTGAAATCATTCCTGAATCTGGAGCTCCAATTGTTAGTTTTGACTATGTTGTAATTGGTATTGTCCTTGCGGCAATTGCTATTGGAGTTGTAATAATATTAAAGAAAAGAAAGAAACCCTAGATGTTATTAACTGTACTATAGTTATCAGATAAAGATGAGCTTCACAGGATTCATCATAAAACGAGCCGTAACAATGTTTGGTGTGCTCATGGCCACATTACTAATCACCATAGCACTTGTTGGCTCTAACATGGATGCTATCTTAAATCAAAGTGTCGCACTTGAGGTACGACAGCAAGTTACTGACGACAAGCACCTAATTTCAAACTTCAAAAATCAACAAGATCTAGATGCGTATATAGAAAATCAAATCAAACAAAGAACAGAAGCACTAGGACTTGACAAGCCTTGGTACTATCCGCCAAGACTAGGGCTTTCAATGTATAAAATAATTACACTTGATTTTGGACATGCGAAATTTCTTACTAGCGATACTGGCTCATCTGACGTAAAGGATATCATACTTGAGAAAATGCCCAGGACAATTTTGCTTTTTACAACTGCCACTTTGATAATTTCATTAATTGGAATATTTCTTGGCGCAATTGCCGGAAGCAGGATAAACTCAAAGCTAGACAAGATAACATCTTCTTTTGCAATAATTAGCAGCAGCTTTCCAGTCTGGTGGGTAGGCATGCTCATGATCTTTGTATTTGCGTTTGTGTACCAAATCTTTCCGGCAAGGGCAACTCCATTAATTCCTGTAACTGATCCTGGATACATTGGTTCACTACTATACCACATGACACTGCCACTGATAACACTGGTTCTCATTGGGTTTGGCGCATGGGCATATCTTGTGCGAAATTTCATTGTTGGAATCATGCAAGAAGATTTTGTGTCAGCAAAAAGAGCAGCTGGTATTAGCGAGAAAAAGATAATCTTTACTCATGCACTCAAAAATGCCGCTCCCCCAATTGTCACTGTTTTGGCATTGAGCCTCTCAGGCTCGCTTGGGGGTGCCATAATCACAGAGGCTGTATTTGACTGGCCAGGAATGGGGAGGCTGTATTATGAGGCAATCAACGTTCTTGACTTGCCTGTAATAATTGGTGAAACCTATATCTTGACTGCGTTTTTCCTTGTAAGCATATTTCTGGCAGATATCCTGTATGGTTACTTTGATCCAAGGGTGAGAAAGGGATGAGTTTTTCTTCTAGAGAAATCTGGCGTGAATTCTCAAAAAATAAAACAGGCCTAGCTGGAATCGGGATACTAGGAATGCTTTTTGCAATGTCAGCAGCAGCTGCCCTTGCCATTCCAATAGAGAGTTTTAAAGAGTGGAACGATCCTGCAAGCTGGCTGACTTTTCCAAAGTCTGCACTTCCAGCATGGGTGAACTATTTTCTTCCAGAAAAAATGCCAGAGCACATGATATTACAAAACACGCAACCAGTATCACAAAATGTTGGGGACATTTTTTTGGTTAGCAGCATTTTTGGTGTTAATTATAACTATGACACATTCCCAAGTGATTTTATCTATGAATACTCTGCAAAATATACTGGCTCACCGTTGCTGCAAATTTGGGTGACAAGACCAGATGGAAAAGAATTCCAGTTGATATCAACCTCGCTTCCCCAATCAAAAACTGAGACAGTATATCACGGGTTTATTTTTTCAACAGATGATTCCATGATGAAAAATCTTAGAAAGAACCAGAAAAGTTTCATGTTCACAATTGACTCTAGACTGGCGCAAGACATTGTTTTTTCAAACACTATGCAAAATACCGTACTACAAGGACCATATTTTTTCAAGATGACCATGTACAGTGTTGGCTCCAAACCAACTCTAGAGACTTCGAAATTCATCCTGGGAGGAAAAGTATATGGTTTGATGGGAACTGACGAGCTTAGGAGAAACTTGACTGTTGGACTGTTGTGGGGTACACCGCTTGCGTTGTTTATTGGCATAACAGTGGCAATTGGTTCTGTAGTCATTGGATTGGTATATGGTGTATTTGCAGGCTACAAGGGAAAAAAGACTGACGAGTCACTAATGCGCTTTAATGATATAATTTATGCAATGCCAGCCCTGCCTCTATTGATAATTTTGGCAGTGACAATTGGCAACAGCATTTTCTTAATTGTGGGGTTTTTGGTACTTTTTGGATGGGTGGGAATTGCAAAGGTCTCACGTAGCATGGCATTACAGATTAAGACATTACAATATGTGGAAGCTTCTAAAATAATGGGACAAAAAGACTACAAAATAATATTCAAGCACATAATTCCTCAACTATTGCCATATGCGTTTGCCAGCATTGCCATATCAGTGCCAGCTGCCATTACAACTGAGGCAGGCCTTAGCTTTTTGGGACTAGGTGACCCGACATTTCCAACATGGGGACAAATCCTGCATGACGCCAATACATATGATGCTGCAGGGCGGGGTCTGTGGTGGTGGATTTTGCCACCGGGAATTATGATTGCAGTGACAGGCCTGGCGTTTGTATTTATTGGACACGCGATGGATGTGATAATTAATCCTAGGCTAAAGCGGTAGGATTGAACTGCCTGATTATTTTTATTATTTCATCATTTAGCTTTATTGTGTAAG